>DBGBSM010000113.1:0-6048 GCA_048468815.1 Parabacteroides sp. | reverse complement strand
GGAAACCGACCTTCCGGACACCTGGGCCGAGCCCCGTCTCTCTATTCTCAAAAAGATTACCGGCGGAAAATAACCTCGGTTTTTTCTGTTTTCGTCCGGTACGCTTCCCTTTGTATTTTTTCTATCCGAATATCCCGACATACCCGTCGGCTTTATCGACATTTTATCCTTTTTCCGTGTCTGTGCTTTCCTTTCCTTTGCGCTACCGTTTAGGGCGAAGGTAACATGTCACACGATACAATCCATTACTAACATTAAAAATCAGAGTGTATGAAAAGAAGTTTATTGCCAGCCTCGGCGCCCCTCTTATTTTCGGCTACGGCGTTTTCGCAGGTAATCCGGAACGTAAAAGCCGGTTTGAACAGGAATACGTATTCCGACTCGCAAAAGACATTCGGCGAAAGCGGGAAAGTAAAGTTAAGGTATGAGTTCTGATTTATTATTTATCCACTATTTCAACATAAACAAAATGAAAACGACTAAATGGGGAAGCATCCTGTTGGCAGGAATGCTGGGATTAGCATTGCCGGGTTGCGGCAACGACGACGATAACGAGGTTTCCGTTTCACCCGACGGCAAACGGCTGGTAAGTAAAATAACCTGTACCGATAACAGCGGTGGAAAGGATAACGACAGTTATACGCTTTCGTTCGGGTATACGAACGACGGCGTTGTCAACCTGGTAAAAATGGAAAATCCGGAGGGAGACTGGGATAGCTATGCGTATACCGAGGCAAACGGCCGGCTGGATATTATGGAAACGTATCGCTATACTTATGAAGACGAAGTGGAGAGCGGAACAGAGCATATCCGTTGCACCCTGAACGGAGACGATTATGTAACGAAACTCGACGGGGAAGACGAAGGCTATACGTTTGTTTATACCTACGAATACAATGCTGCCGGCTATTGTACAGCTTATTCGTATAACGGCAAGCAGCAGCGCACGTATACGTATCAGGATGGAAATGTTACCGCCGGCGGCGACTCGAGCACGGAAAAGTATACGTACTCGCCGGTCGAAAATAAAGCGAATCTCGATTTCTTGCATTTATTCGCCCAGACATATGCGGAAGACGACTACTTCCTCGCATTGACCGGACGACTCGGCAAACCGGCTAAAAACTTATTGGCCAGTATGGAACGGTATGGGAATAAGTATGCACACAAACTGGAGTACGAGTTCGATAAAGACGGATATGTAACTGCCATTACCGACAGCGGAGATAAAACCGTTTACCGGATAGAGTATAAATAGGCCCGGGCGTATTCCGGATGCCGCCCGAAGCGCTTACTACACCGGGCGGCATCCGGAACGGCATTAACCGAAGAACGGCAAAGCGACTTTCAGGTTCGGATAGCGTTCGCCCAACCGTTTCAGGAAGTCGCAGGCGATTACGATTTCTTCGATTGTCTGCTGCGGGTCGGTCGCTATTTCCGGAATGTTCGTGAAAATCAGGCTTGAATAAATAATCAACTCCAAGGGCTTGTCATCGGTTGGAAGGGTAAGTTTCCAAGCGCGTATGTTATGGCTTCGCGACTCGGCCTGTGCCTTGGCTTGTCCTTCGAGCGGATACTCCGTTATGCCGGATTGTTCGAGGCGTTCACGGTTGAAAACCAAATGCCCGTCGAGGTCTCCGTCGGTGTCGGTATCGAACAGGTGCAGCGTGTCACCGCTCAATACCAGGTATTTGGGCGTATTTACGGTGTGGAACTTCACCGTACCCAGCGTTGCCATGCCTTTTAGCCGGTCTTTCAGTCCGTCTTTCAGGGCATTTCCCATACCGTATTCGAAACTGGCGTAATTGAAGGCGTCGACCGGTTCTTGTCCCATCGCCTTTTTCAAAGAAGAAAGTCCTTCGTTGAGGTATTCTTGCTTGTAGCGCTCCGCATGGGCGGATTCGCTCTTGAAATCCGCTTTATCGACCGTGCCGGCCAAACGTGCGTTCTTACCTTTCAGGTAAAACATATAGCCCAGGTAAAGGGCTACGCCTCCGAAGAAAAGAATGTAGTAAAGTGTCATGTCTTTTTGGTTTTTGTATGTGTTAGCAATTCGATATTCAGACCTCTGAAAGTTCGACTTTCTTCTTTTTCTCACGCGAGCAGTGCGGGTAGTACTACGGTCGCGAGAGAGTCAGCGAAGAGCAGAAACAAGTTTACTTGGTTATGCCGAGGCGCAGCCTGTCTTCGTTTTCTTTGAGGCAAATATACGAAAAAAAGTATAAAACAAACCGGTCGGTCTGTTTTTGTTCGAAAAAAACGATAAGCCGTTATTAATGAATGGCGCCCGGTACCTCCGGCGCCCTCAAGCTTTCAGGGTAGAGTAGATAAAGTGAAACTGTCGGGAGAGTTCGTCCGTATTCAATCCGTTGAAAAACGACTGTTTGAAAAACATACCGATAAACACTTGGTGAAAAACCGAAGCGATTTGCTCCGTATCCAAGTCGGGGCGGATTTCGCCGTTCTGCTGTGCTTGCCGGATGGCGGTTACCCATATTTCGTAATTTTGGTTCACCACGTTTTTAAGTTTCGCTTCCACGTCGGGATAATGCAATCGCATTTGCACCAATAAATGGATATAGTAGAAGTTCGGCCTGCATCCGCAGGAAGTGTCGCCGTTGTCGAGCAACTCGATCATTCGTTGCATGGTGGTTTTTACGCCCGTAACGTACTGGTCGATGAATCCGGCCAGCGTGGTGGCGGTAAAGGCGAACTTGTTCTGCGGGTTCTGTTCATGGAACACGTATTTGTCTATCACCGCCACGAACAAATCTTGCTTAAAGGGATAGTAGTAGATCAGTCCGGCTTTCGACAGGCCGCAAGCTTTGGCAATCTCCGTTTGGCTCGCTTTTTCGTAGTTCATTCTGGCAAATACCCGCAGCGCGTTCGCCAGCACTTCGTCCCGGTTTGTAATCATACTTTTTTCAATTTTGTTATGTCGGTAACGAAGATATGCTTTTCTTATAAATTATGCTGCGTTCAGGAGGTTTTTTTCGGGAAAGGGTGCCGGTACGGGAATATTCCCCTCCGGGCGCGGCTTGCCGAAGAATTGGGAAATAGCTGCGCTTCGTATCGTTTTTTATCTTTATCTTTGCTCCGCCTCAACCAGTAAATGCAAGCAGTTTGGACGAGAAAGAATTTGAAATCATGGCGCCGGTAGGGTCGTACGAGTCTTTGGCAGCCGCTATCCAGGGAGGAGCCGATTCCGTTTATTTCGGTATCGAGGGGCTCAACATGCGCTCGCGCTCTTCCAATAACTTCACTACAGGCGATTTGCACCGGATCGTCGCGATATGCAAGGAACATTGCATTAAAAGCTACCTCACCGTGAATACGGTGATTTACGATGAAGATTTGCCGTTGATGCGCGAAATAATCGATGCCGCCCGCGAGGCCGGCGTCTCTGCGATTATCGCCGCCGATGTGGCAGCCATGACCTATGCCCGCAGCATCGGTGCGGAAGTGCACCTGTCTACCCAACTGAATATTTCCAATGCGGAAGCCCTCCGGTTTTACGCCGGGTTTGCCGATGTGGTAGTGTTGGCCCGCGAGTTGAACCTGGACCAGGTGGGGGCTATCTACCGGCAAATCCGGGAGCAAGGCATTACCGGGCCGGCCGGTGCGCCGGTGCGCATCGAGATGTTTTGCCACGGCGCCTTATGTATGGCCGTTTCAGGCAAATGTTACCTGAGCTTGCACGAGTTCAATGCCTCGGCCAATCGCGGAGCCTGTTACCAGGTGTGCCGCCGCGGATACACGGTAAAAGACAAAGACGGCGAAGTGGAGCTCGACATCGACAACCAATACATCATGTCGCCCAAAGATTTGAAAACCATCCATTTCATGAATAAGATGATGGATGCGGGGGTACGCGTATTCAAAATAGAAGGGCGCGCCCGGGGGCCCGAGTATGTGCGCATCGTAACGGAATGCTATAAAGAAGCGGTTCGGGCGTATTGTGCCGGAACGTTCTCCGACGAGCGGATCGCCGCTTGGGACGAGCGCCTGAAAACCGTATTCAACCGCGGTTTCTGGAACGGGTATTACTTAGGGCAACGGTTGGGCGAATGGACACATCGCTACGGTTCGAGCGCCACCCGGAAGAAGGTGTATATCGGCAAAGGCGTCAAGTATTTTTCCCATCTCGGGGTAGCCGAGTTCGTGATGGAGTCGGGAACGCTGCATACGGGCGACGAGATACTGATTACAGGCCCCACTACCGGCGCCGTGATGCTTACGGTCGACGAGATCCGGGTCGATTTGCAGCCGGTGTCCGAAACGGTGAAAGGCGAACGTTTCTCCATCCGCGTGCCGGAAAAGATACGTCCTTCCGATAAATTATACAAACTGGTGCCCGATACTTCCGGGCACTAATACCTTACTATACGATGAAAGAATACATTTTTAAATTGGAAATGAAGGTGCGCGATTACGAGTGCGACCTGCAAGGAGTGGTAAACAACTCCAATTACCAGCGGTATATGGAACATACCCGGCATGAATTTCTCGAATCGTTGGGCGAAAACTTCGGTGCGATGCATGCGGCCGGCATCGATGCGTTCGTGAGCAGCGTATCCATCCAGTTCCGACAGTCGTTGCGTAGCGGCGACACGTTTGTTTCGTGTCTGAATATAAAAAAGAACGGCCCCAAGCTGGAGTTCGAGCAAGACATTTACCGCGCTTCCGACGGTGCGTTGGCTACCAAAGGAAAAGTGGAGTCGGTCGTGGTGGTTAACGGCAAGCTCACCCGGGGCGAATACTTCGACGAATTATTGAAAAAATTGCAGTAACCGGTTTTTCCGGCCTGCCTAACCCGAACATAACTATGAACCGTGATAAGTTGCTTTATCGCATTGCCTTGACTATGATTAAAGGCGTAGGCCACACTACGGCCCGCCAGTTGCTCGACATAACCGGAAGCGAAGAGGCCGTTTTTACCGAAACAAAGCGCGCACTGGCCTCCGTTCCCGGAATCAGTCGTGCCGTCGTAACCGAGATTATGCGTCCCGAAGTGTTGCAGTGTGCCGAACAAGAACTTGCTTTTATAGAGAAAAACCGGATTACCCCTTATTTTTTTACCGACAGCGATTATCCGTTCCGCCTGAAAGAGTGTGCCGATGCTCCTTTATTGTTTTATTTCAAAGGAGAAGGAAATCTCGATACGGCTAAGATTATCAGTGTAGTGGGTACACGCCATGCCACGGAGTACGGCAAAGAGCTTACCCGAAACCTGATTGCCGGGTTGAGCGCCTATTTCCCCGATTTGCTGGTAATCAGCGGGCTGGCATACGGAATCGACATACAGGCACACCGGAGTGCGTTGCAGCACGGGTTGCCTACCGTAGGCGTACTGGCGCACGGGCTCGACCGCATTTACCCCGACGTTCACCGGCGTACGGCGGTGGAAATGCTCGAACGGGGCGGTTTGCTGACCGATTTCCCGAGCGGCACCAATCCCGACCGGGCCAACTTTGTAAAGCGGAACCGGATCGTTGCCGGACTGGCCGACGCGACTGTGGTAGTGGAGTCGGCCGAAAAAGGAGGTTCGCTTATTACGGCCGATCTGGCTTTCTCGTACGGGCGCGATGTGTATGCTTTTCCCGGCCGTGTAACAGACGGGTATTCGTGCGGTTGCCACGCGTTGATTCGCGGGAATAAGGCCGGTTTGATTACCTCGGCCGCCGATTTGATCGATGCGCTTTGTTGGAAAAAGGAATTGCAACGAACGCAGCCGCCCGTGCAAGGATGCCTGTGTTTCGACCTCACGGCCGACGAAGAGCCGGTGGTGGCGTTGCTCAAAGAAACAGGCGAAGCCCAGGTAAACCAACTGGCCGTTACGTTGCATTGCCCCATCTGCCGGTTATCCCCTGTGTTGTTCGGACTCGAAATGAAAGGCATAGTGAAAAATCTGCCGGGAGGACGTTACAAACTCATAGGAGGATAAAAAAGCCGGAACGGGAAATGGCCGGTAAAACGAAGGGTATAAAAACAATTAAAGGTTGTCTCCCGACAACCCCTAACCAACTTTGTTAACCTTAAATCTAATAC
>DBGBSM010000112.1:0-4289 GCA_048468815.1 Parabacteroides sp. | reverse complement strand
GGTATCGATAAAATAAAATCCGTCCGCGCCGGCTACTTTGCACACTCCGTTACGATAGGCACGGTACATTAGCGCCGGAGTGTTCGTATCGAATGTTTTATTATCGATTTCTCTGAGTTCCAGTAACCTTTTCGTATTTATATTATAGAATCCTTCCGTCGTATTTTTTTTACTCCACAAATATACCCTCGCCATCCCGTCGGTAGGAGGATATACTACGGTATACGTATCCACCGGTACCACTACTTCACCGTTCTCGTTCGCCACTCCTGCATTGCCAGCCGTTACATTCTTACTGAACCAAAAATAAGGAGCATCGGAAGGCTGCAACGTATCGAACGGCTTATACTTCAAGTTCATTCCGGACATCGACGAACTACAGTAAACGAATACCGTATTCTTTTCATCTTTCGGAAATGTACCCGCCGATTTATACTCAACCGGTACAATCATATTCCCTGTGATGGAAACAATACCGTATTTTCCGCCCGTCAGCCGGCCTTCTTTATCGACCTTGCCGCCCTCGTTCACCCAGGTAAAGCCGCGTTCGTCGAACGTACCTACGGCAGCATACAAAGCGGGAAGGATAATTTCCCCTTTATCGGATACGAACCCGTAGTTTTTCCCTACCCGCGTATACGCCACCCCGTTTTTAAAAGGGGCTATCTGGTCGAAAAACGGTTTCACGATTTCGTTTCCCTGCTCGTCGATAAAACCGTACTTTTTTCCTTTACACACCTTAGCCACCCCGTTTTTAAAAGGATAGGCTTCTTCGTAAATACAGGGAACCACTTGCGCGCCGTCGCGGCTTACATAGCCGTACTTACCTTTTTCGTTCGCCTTCGGCAGCAACGACTGTGCACGGACTACCGCCGTACCGATCAGCACGGCGGCCATAACCATCGCCAATTTTTTCATACTATCGTATTATCCGCTTATTTTAACCACATCAAATTTGTCGTGGTAGGTTTCTGGCCGTTTCCGTACGCCACGCCCACCGCTTTTGCCGCGTCGATGGTTTGTTTGGCTATCTCCACTTTATCCTCGTATTTCTTCCGCACTTCGAAGTTCCAGTCGTCTTTCACCTTCTCTTTCACTTCCTTGTACAAGGCCGTTACCTCGTCGTAGCAACCCGCATCCGGATCGATCATGTTCAGGTAATATGCTACCTCTTCGGCGCCGTCGGCATCAGGACTCACCGCCCAGGCATTCCGGGCTTTCGCCAGCAACGTACGGCAGGCGTAATCCATGTATTGCCGGTAAATCCGAACGGTAGCCTGGCTGGCCTCGTCGTACCCGGTGCAACATTCGGGAATCGAGGAAGTATAGAACAACGCTTCCTCGAAGTTCTTCATTCCCACGCAGCGCTCCGCTTTGGCCAGCAATTTGGCGTAGTTGCGGTCGTAATAGTCGATGATTTTCCCCTTGCTTCCGGCAATGAGTTGCTGTATTTTCGGATTTTTCGCGTTCAGCCCGCGCAAGGCGTTTACATAAGCCCGCACTTCGCCGGTACCTACTCCTTTCAGGTCGATTACCGTACTGTTAAATACTTTTTGTCCGAGGAAATCGCCTACGCTCAACGTGAGCGACACCGTTACGACCGTTTTTGCCGGCGGCCCGGGAAGCACCTCTTTATATAAGGTGTTCAACTGGGCCGATACGAAAAACTGGGTGTAATTTTCCGTGGCATATACTCCCTGCCCCGTGATGGAGGCGCACAATTTATTCAGTACTTGCGTTTGTACCTCCTGCGGAAGCTCTTCGGTTTGCGGAACCACGAGCGCCATCAAATCCAGGTCGCACTCCTGCGCTTTCGACATCAGGGGAAGCAACATCAAAAAAATACCGATTATCCGATTCGTTGTTTTCATATGCGTATTCATTTATTTTCAACTACGAAGCCATGGGGAAAACAGCCTCTTTATCCGCCCGGACGGTTCCGTTTAGCCGGTCGATTCCTGTAAATCCGGTTTATTGTTCCACACCCGGCCCGGCCGGAACCGGCCGGTGTGTTTACCCGGAGTACCGCCGGGATTCGTATTCCGGCAACTATTCCGGCGCGAGCGGCTTATTTTTCGCCGATTACCAGGATAGCCCGGCCCAACCCCCGGGTCATGGTTTTACAAGTGAGATTGTACGGTTCGTTTTTCAAATACTTACGCAATGCCTCTACGAAGCTGCGGGTATCCATCGGCATCCCGTTCGGCTTGTACAGGGGGATGCGCACCTGTTCGAATTGCATCCGGTTCTCGGTGGCGTCGGAAAGGCTGTACCGGTGGCTTACCGTGTTTTCGGCCATCCAGTTGTCTATTACTTCCTGCAACTCCGTTCCGTCGTATTCGTCTTCGAGCGTGAGGCCCGAGCCGTTGTCGAACACGCGTATATCTACCGCTACCTCGCGGCCGTTGGTTTGCAAATCGTCGAAATAGGCCTGCAACTGCGAGGTGAAATTATCCATGTTCGCCAATACGGCCTCTTCGAGCAACACCGGTATTTCGGCCGAGAACGACGGCGCTCCGGTTCCTTGCGCGGCGGCAATCTGCTTGTTGGTGTAAGCGTCGAGCCCGCGTAACGTATACGTTACCGAGTTTTTAGGTCCTACGGTATTGACTTTCCACAGCACTTCCACCATGACATCCGCCTTCGCCCGGTCGAGCAGGCGATCGAGCGGGCTTTCGCTCAACGAAGCGCCCGAGGTGGAACTCATCGTCATCTCGTCTTCGGCGGCCGATTGCTCGATCGAACGGATGGTGGCCGCCAGGTCTTTCAACGGGAACTGCCGCTCGGCCATCAACTCGCCGATTTTGGTTATCACGTTCAGCAAGTCCATATCGGTTTGCAAGGCGGCTTTATAGTCGGGTACGTTCGTAGTTACGCCCTGGGTAGCGAATTCCGCCATATATCCGTTCGCATTACACCAGGCATCGGCCGGTACAACCATGATAGTCGGTTTCTTGGCTTGCCCGAAAAGAGGCGCCGTTAACAGGAGGGATAAGCATCCTATCCATAAAATTCTTTTCATTTCCAGTTAATTAGGGTTTTAATATACCATCGTTTATCAATCGCTGCTTCAATTCGCTCCGGAGCACGCGCACGGTGATGCCGTACAGGGTTCGGGTGCGGTCGTCGGCCCGCACGGCCGAGTTGGTTTTCGTATCTTTCGTATTGACGAATTTCCGGTAAGGACCTCGGTCTTTGAAAAACCCGTTGAAGTAGCTTTCGTATTTTTCCTGTGCGTTCACCTCGGTTACGAGCGGACGCACGTTACACTCGCCCGAACCGGCCCGGATACCGTTGAACAGCACGTCGCGGACGGCATTTTTCTTCGCTTGCTCGACGGCATCGGCCCGGTTGCGTCCTTTACCCCAAACCTGTAGCGTTTGCGAACCGTCGAGCTCTACCCCCAGGCATTCCGTTTCGAACGAATACGACGGCAACGTGGAACTGCTCCGGCACGACGACAAAAGCATACTTATACCGGCCATGCAAATCAGGCCCATTACTTTCTTTTTCATACGTATCTGTAATTAAAATAGGGTTATTTTTATGCGTCCCTTCCTGCGGAAACGGAACGGCGCGACGCTTAAAATCCGGAGTTCAGCCCTTTGAGTATGCCGGCATCCGTCAAGTCTTTCCTCAACTGGTCTTTCTGTACCGTGAAAGTAGCGCCGATGCGGTATTGCTTCTTGGCCATCTTGATAATCTCGTACGTGGGGCTTACCATAGTTACATAGTTGCGGTACGGGCCGTTGTCTTTGAAAAAGGCGGTGAAGAAATCCAGGTGGCTTTGCTCGGCCAGCGCACTTCCGGCCAGCGGTTTCTGCGCGCTCCGCAATTCCTTGTTCGAAAAACCGCGGAACAACACCCCGTGCACGGCGCATTTCTGTATCACGTTCAAATCGGGCTTGTTCTTCTTGGAAATTACCCACACTTTTACCAGGTACGTTCCCTGCGTGCCGTTGCCGGCGCTTTCGATTTCATAATTCAGCGGTTCGTCCGCCATAGCCGGCATTACACAGAGCAGAAAAAAGAAAAAAAATGCAACTACCTTTATCGACTTCATATGCATAAGGGTTTATATGTTAGCGTTAAAAAACAAACCTTCCGGCCGGTTCGTCCGGCAATTGGAAAGAAAAGGGGGCGCCTGCGGGGCGCACCGGGGCCGGTATCGCTGCATCGTTCGGGCTAAAGCGGGTCGGTAACAAACAACAGCGGCTATTTTCCGTTTTTCATCGTGCCATCCGGCTGTCCAGTCGTTGCACTGACAGCTTCCGGACAAAGATATGAAA
>DBGBSM010000111.1:0-2510 GCA_048468815.1 Parabacteroides sp. | reverse complement strand
CCGGTTGTCGCGTACGTCTTGTCTGGTTTCCACTTTCAGCGAATTGTCGTCGGCCCGTTGCGTTTTTTGCTTACAGGCGTTCATGGATGCAATGGTTCCTAATATGGCAGCCGCCATTAAAATTTTACCTTTCATAACTTTTTTCATTTTTGTTAATCCGTTTTGATTGTCTTTTTTCCGGGAGCCGTGCATGAGCTCCCTGCATCCGGCAGATTTTTTACACCCTCTGTCGAATATCATATAAAATAACCGCGCCGGAACGGTTTTAGTTCATTTTTCTTCTTATAAATGAGCCCGGTAAATAGGTATTGGCGCAGAGCGGGCGGATTACCGGCAAGCCGGCGTTTTTTCGAAATTGCCAGGTTACGAGCCGGAAGGAAACTTATCAGCGGCCGGTACGCAGACAATAAGGAGCGGCTGCAAGCAAAGAACCCTCGTACAGGCCGGTACACTGGCAGCGCTGGGTGTAAAACCCGGATAGGAATAAGCGTAAGAAGTGTCGACTGAAACGGTGTTTTAAATTTTGTTTCGTAAATCGAGTTCAGTAATAAGTGTTTAATCCGTCAAACGGTTTTCAGTATGGGTCAGGGTCGACCGTTAGTATAAATAAGTTTTAACCGCGTCAACCTACTTCATCGATAAGACCATAAGTAGTCAACTGAAAACGTTAACATACACAACGGTTCCAAAAAAAAATAGTTTGACAATTGTCGTGAGAACTTTTGATAATTATGAAAAGTTCTTTTCACAGTTATCAAAAGTACTTTTCATAGTTATCAAAGGTTCTTTTCATAGTTGTCAAAAAATAACCGGGTAACCATGTCGCATGCAAATCGTTGTGAAATAAGGTGCAGGAGTTGCTTGGTTGTATAGGCGTGTTTTTTGGGGAATAGCCTTGAACAGAGAGGCGTAAACTACGGCGACACCTGGAAGATGCACAAAAAACCTTCGTTATCCGTGCCAACTTATTTTAATTCGGAGAGCTTTTCGTGCCGATCGGAAGCATTTTTTTGTTTTCTACCGGTAAACTTAATGCAATCAGGCTTTTACAAGGAAAAGTGTTCCTTATTTTTCAACACGATATTCCTTCTTCCGGGAAATTAGTATCTTTGCAAATATAACGAAGGTTTTTTGTGCCACCCTTACCGCATAAACAAGCCGTTTTTAATGATAAAACCATGCTGAACGTCGAATTATTCAAAGAAGTATCCCCTTTATCCCAGAAAGACTGCTTTATTATTATGGAAAGGTTGAAAAGTACCTTCAATTTTCCCATCCACATCCATCCCGAATACGAGCTCAACTATATAGAGAATGCCCCTGGAGCCCAGCGAATCGTGGGCGATTCGGTGGAGGAAATCGGCGAACAAGAATTGGTGCTGATTGCCAATCCCCGCCTGGAACACGCCTGGATGAACCACCGGTGCCAGTCGCAAAACATCCACGAAGTAACCATCCAGTTCCACCCCGACCTGCTTGCCGAGAGCTTTCTCAATAAAAACCAGTTAATCAGTATCCAGGAACTTTTTAAAAGAGCCCGGAAAGGCATCGCTTTTAGCCGGCATGCCATAGATAAGGTACGGCCCATCCTGAAAACCATTACCTGCGAAACCGATAGTTTTTACTCCGTTATCAAGTTGTTTATCATCTTGCACGAGCTATCGGTCGACAGCGATGCCCGGGAATTGTCGAGCCATTCGTTTACCAGCAGCGACGAGAAATACAGCAACAATCCCCGCATCGATAAAGTGGTGGATTACCTGCACGCCCATTATGCCGAATCCGTACACCTGAGCGACGTAGCTGCGCTGGTGAATATGAGCGACGCTTCCTTTTGCCGCTTTATCAAGCAACACACTTCCAAGAGCTTCGTCGATTTCCTTACCGACATCCGCATCGGAAAAGCCATCCGCGCCTTGGTCGACTCGCCCGAAACTATCGCCGAAATCGGGTACGGTTGCGGGTTTAACAACCTTTCCAACTTCAACCGCATCTTTAAAAAGCGCAAAGGCGTTACCCCTACCGAGTTCCGCGACAATTACCGGAAAAAACGAACCATTATCTGAAACCGCCCGTTTGGCCGGTACGGTAAAAAAATACCGTTTCCCGGCCGGGAAGTTTCTTTTTCTTTCATTTATGTTGTTTAACACAATACGAATTTACCGCTTACTGGTAATATTTTTTCTTCCGTAATTCCCGCCTCCGGTTTGCAGCCGGTATATCGCCCTTGTTTCCGCGTGCTTGTTCGTACCGGTTGTACGGCCGGCGGCTTTTTATCTTTTCTTTTAATCCGGCTTGCTGTAAATGAGTGTTAATTAATCGGTTCGGCATAGATTCGGCTGCACTGGGAACCGTTGCTCGCGTTTCGGTACAAGCAGCCCGTACAAGCAGCAAACAAGCGCTTCCGGAGAAGAATAAGGCATCCGGTTAAATTGACCCATATTCATCAGTTGTTGCAAAAATACTACTTGGCGCCCCTTTCCCCGCCTTTTATCTTTGCCCCTATAAAA
>DBGBSM010000110.1:0-8447 GCA_048468815.1 Parabacteroides sp. | reverse complement strand
CACCCTCCACAATATTCCTCAAAAAATCTCTCTGGTAAATATGGTTCTTATTATGTCCCTCAGCAAGAAAAACTTCTCTTAGTAAGTTAATATTACTTCACAAAGAAAGAAAAGGACAGAACCCTTGAAAAATAAAATAATCCGACTTCCATCCAACCTCAATCTCCACTCTAAACATCAAAAAAAGAGCGCTCCGCCAACGGAACGCCCTTCTCCTATCTCTTTAACCGGCCGGTTTTTACCGCACCAACTTCAATTCCTCGATTAAGCGCGGGCATTTCCCCCACTTATCGATCATAAACAGCACGTAGCGGATATCCACGCTAATGGTACGCTGCAAATCCGGCTCGAACGCAATATCGCCGCTCATCGCCTCCCAGTTACCGTCGAAAGCCAGGCCGATAAGGCGGCCGTTCTTATCGAATACCGGACTGCCCGAGTTACCGCCCGTAATGTCGTTGTTCGACAGGAAACACAGATTCATGCCGCCCCGGCCGTTCCCATACGCTCCGAAATCGCCCGACGCCAGCAACTCCAGTATTTCGGGCTGTACGGCAAACTCGTCGCTCGCCGGGTCTTGCTTTTCAAGCACACCCTGCTGCGTGGAGTAATAATCGAACCAGGCCGCATCGTACGGACGATACCCGCCGATAGAACCGTAGCTGAGCCGTTTCGTAAAGTTCGCGTCCGAAGCGAAAGCACTGTCGGGATACATTTCCTTCAAAGCGGCGAAATACAATCGCTCCCCTTTCGCGATGTCGTATTGCGAATCGCCCATCAACTGTTGCAACTCGAAAAACGAAAGCATCACCGACAAAGCCAGCTCGGCCGCCGGGTCGTCGTTAATCTTGGCGAACTTCTTCGGATTCGTTACCACACTGCGCAACTTATCGTAACTGCTAAAAGCCGTTTTCTTGAACAAATCGGCCGCATACCGGTCGTAATCGCCCTTGTACTTCTTGTCGATCGATTTATAAATAGCAGGCAGGTACTGCGCGGGTACCCGCTCCTTCGCCAGCTTCATCAGTGCGCCCATCACCCGCCGGTCTACTTCCGGGTCGTAATCCTTGTACAACGGTTTGATCCGCTCTTCCAGAATCGTTTCGATTTCCTCGGGCGACGATTTTTCGTCGATGCTCTGCACCGAGCGCGCCAGCCGCACGATTTCGATACCCGAAGGGAAGGTTTCCATCAGATAGGTAGCCGCATTGCGGTACTCGTTGCTCCCTTCGTAGCCTTTTTGCAGCAAGTCCAGCACCTCGCCGTACTCCGCTTTTCTTTCCGGATGCTTCTCCAGCCAGGCGGCAAACGCCTTTTCCTGCTCCCTTTTCCGTTCGATTACATTCAATTTGGCCAGCCCCCGGTTCATCCCGATGGAGTTTTTCCAGTAATTGGAGCTGCCCTGGTACTTCGACGCATACTTAATCCGTACGGCATCGTCGGCCCGCATGGCTTCTTTCCAGATACCCTGCTTGATACCGCGCGCCTCGATACGGGGCTTGTTGCTGTGCTCGATGCGTTGCTCCACACCCCACGACGAGAGGTAGCGGTCGGTACTGCCCGGGAAACCGATGGTCATGGCGTAATCCTTATCCTCGTAGCCCTGCAACGATACCTCGGGTACGAAACGGGGCTTGTAAGGCTTGTTCGAAGCGCTGTACTCGGCCGGGCTGTTCGTAGAGTCGGCATACACCCGGAACACGGAAAAGTCGCCCGTATGGCGCGGCCACATCCAGTTATCGGTGTCGCCGCCGAACTTGCCCACCGACGAAGGCGGAGCAAATACCATCCGCACATCCTTGAACACATCGTATACCTGCAAATAATATACGTTACCGGCGTAATACGGATACACTTCGGCATACACCATCGGGTCTTTTCCGAGCGAATCGGTAATCAGGGCGCTGATGGAATCGGCCGCGTTGATACGCGCATATTCGTCGGTAAGGTGCGCGATAGCCGGCACGATGCGGTCGGTTACGTTCACCGTTTTCCGCAGGAATTTCACCGTAAGGCCGGGAATGGGCAACTCGTCTTCCATCCGTTGCGATACGAACCCGTCTTTCAGGTAATCATGTTCCACGCTGCTCTGGCTCTGAATAGAGCCGTACCCGCAATGGTGATTGGTAAAAACCAATCCCTGCTCGGAAACGGCGATGCCGGTGCAACCGCCGCCGAATATCACCACCGCGTCCGAAATACCGGGCTGATTTTCGTTATACAAGCTATCGTACGGCAGCACGAAACCCAGCTCGCGCATCCGGTCGATGTTCTGTTTATTCATTTCGTTGAGCAGCCACATGCCCTCATCGGCACGGGCGGTTCCCGTTAACACTACGAGCAACGCCGCCGCCGCTCCCAATCGTTTCAACCTGTTCATTCCGTTTATTCTATTATTAATTTGATATTCGTTACCGATGCCCGGGCCGCCATCCATTCTTTTATCTTCGTCTGCTCCGTCTCCTTTATCGTCTGGCTAGACTTCATATATACCAACATGATCGTATCGGCCTGCATCGTTTCGGTATGCACCATATAGGTATACGAGCACGAAGCCTCTTCCACATACGGAAACAACACCTTCATCTCGGGCACCAAATCGCGTGCCAGCCAGGCCGTACGGCGGTAATTATCCAGCTTGCGGGTAAGCGAGTCGATTTGCTCGGTTTGCGATTTCAGCAAATCCACATTGCTCTTGTACAAATCCTGCATCAGCAGGCTTTTCAACTTATTTATATCGGTTTGCTCCTTGCCGAACCCTTGTTGCACCGTGAGCTTGATGTTTTCCAACCCGTACTGCTTCAGCCGGTTCCGGGCGGTTTCTATCATCATGGCCGGCACGCTGTCGCCGATCATCACCACCTTCATTTCCTTTTTATCCTTCGAAACCGTTTTGCTTAAAATCTGCGTATTCGGAAACGTAAGCTCGGAAGCGATAAACTTATGTGCCTGCTCGTTGAAATACGTAGTGCGCACCAGGTTATAACTAAGGTAAATACTCGGAACGATGGTAAAGAACACAATCACCCCCACGTACCGGGCCACCACCTTCTCGCGCTGTTTATCCATAAATTCCTTTTTCGGATATTTCAGCACCCGCACCACTAAGTAGGTAGCCAAACTGATAAACACCGTGTTGATAAAATACAGGTAGAAAGCCCCGAAGAAATAATACAAATTTCCGCTGGCCAACCCGAAACCGGCCGTACACAACGGCGGCATCAACGCCGTAGCGATGGCCACGCCCGGAATTACGTTTCCTTTCGACTTGGTAGAGCTGGCCACGATACCGGCCAGACCGCCGAAAAAGGCAATCATCACATCGTACACCGTAGGCTGCGTACGCGCCAGCAACTCCGACTGCGCTTCGCTGATAGGCGAAATAAGAAAATACAGCGTAGACGTAATCACGCTGAACACGGTAGCCGTGGCAAAATTACGGAACGCCTTTTTAATCAGCTCGAAGTCCGAGATAGCCAACCCCAGGCCGAACCCCATAATCGGGCCCATCAGCGGGGAAATAAGCATGGCGCCGATGATTACGGCGGTAGAATTGGTATTGAGCCCCAGCGAGGCGATAAAGGTAGCGAAAATAAGTACCCACAGGTTGGTACCCTTAAACTCGATTCCTTTCCGGATAGACTCGATGGTTTCCCGCTCGTCTTCCTTTTCCTGGCGCACATCGAAGTTCCGCTTGAAGAACTCGATGACTTTCGTTCTCACAATATTTTCCATTTCTCGTTATAGAAGTTAGTTTTTTATCAACCGGTTAAGCACGGGGATTTCCCGCAAAGGCAAATCCCTTTTTATCACGAACAACACAAAAAGCAGTAATAACACGGAGCGGTATCCCAGCCGGAGCCATTCGTTCGGAATAACGGGAACGAAAGCGGCGGCATACAGCACGGCGGTTACGGCGGAATAAATAAAAATCGTTTTCAGGTCGTAACGGATGGGATACTTTTTCTGCCCTACGAAATACGAAAGCAGCATCATCGCCAGGTTACATACGAACGAAGCCCAGGCGCAAGCCATATAACTGTATACCGGGGCGAACACCACGATAATACCTACCGTAAGCACGCATCCCAGCAAAGAGAAATAGGCCCCCCAGCGGGTTTCGTCGGTAAGCTTGTACCACAGCGACAGGTTGAAGTAAATGCCGGAGAACAGCGAACCCAGCATCACGACAGGAACCACCTTCAATCCCGGGTAATAAGCCGGACTTACGAAATACTTGATTATATCGAGGTAAAACATCACCCCCAGGAAAATAAACAGGGCGAAGATGACGAAATACTTCATCGCCTCGGCATATGCCTGCTTGCAATCGTCGCTTTTATTCTTGGCAAAGATAAACGGCTCGTACGCATACCGGAAAGCCTGGGTGAACATCACCATGATGACGGCAATCTTGAAACAGGCGCCGTAAATACCCAACTGGCTGTCGGCGTACGCCCGGTCGGTAAACAGAAAAGGGAACAGGATTTTATCGACCGACTGGTTCAGCACGCCGGCGATACCCAGTACCAGAATCGGGAGCGAATACCCGATAATCCGTTTCCAAAGCGTAAAATCGAATTTGTACCGGAATCCGGTGAGCTCGCGGAACAACACGAGCAACGTAACCGCCGAAGCAATCAGGTTCGAAATGAAGATATACCCTACCCCGTACCCCGGCACGTAAAACCACGACACCGTTTCCGGAAAACGCACATACAGCCACGGGCAGACAATCAGGAAAAAGATATTCAACCCGATGGTAAGGAAGATATTCAGCAGCTTGACGAATGCGAACTTGAGCGGCCGGCACGTATGGCGCAGGTACGCGAACGGGATGCAACTGAACGCGTCGATGGCTACGATTACCATCAGCAGCATTACGTATTCGGGCGTACGGGCGTATCCCAACGCGCCGGCAATCGGATGGAGCAACAAGGCACCCGCTCCGATAAACAACAGCGAGGTGGCCCCTACGCTTATCAGCGAAGTGGAATACACTTTCATCGGCTCCTTCTCTTCCGCATTGATAAACCGGAAAAAGCCGGTTTCCATCCCGTAGGTAAGGATTACCAGCAACAACGCCGTCCAGGCATATAAATTGGTAACGATACCGAACTGCTCGGTATTGGCCAGCACACGCACGTACATCGGCACCAGCAGCCAGTTGAGTATACGGCCTACGATACTGCTCAAGCCGTATACGGCCGTTTCTTTGGCCAGCCGTTTGATTCCTCCCGCCATGCCTGTCAATCGAATAAGAATCCCGCCGCCGGGAACTGCTCGCGCCCCAGGTGCTTGTATGCGAGTTCGGTTACTTCACGCCCGCGCGGAGTACGCTTGATAAAGCCTTCCTTAATCAGGAACGGCTCGTATACCTCTTCGAGCGTGCCCGGGTCTTCGCCCAGCGCGGTGGCAATCGTGGTAAGCCCTACCGGCCCCCCCTTGAACTTGTCGATGATGGTGGTAAGCAGCTTGTTGTCGATTTGGTCGAGGCCGTACCGGTCGATATTTAAGGCTTCGAGGGCGAAGCACGAAATGTCTTTGTCGATACGCCCGGAACCTTTCACCTGGGCGAAATCGCGCACGCGGCGCAACAAGGCGTTGGCGATACGGGGCGTTCCGCGGCTGCGCGAAGCGATTTCCTTGGCCGCGCTCAGGTCGCAATGAATGCCCAGGATGTCGGCGCTGCGCAATACGATGCGGGTAAGCGTTTCCATATCGTAGTACTCCAAATGCAGGTTGATGCCGAACCGGGCGCGTAAGGGGCTGGTAAGCAATCCGCTGCGCGTAGTGGCCCCCACCAGCGTAAACGGGCAGAGGTCGATTTGGATGGAGCGGGCGCTGGGGCCTTTGTCAATCATGATGTCGATGCGGTAATCCTCCATGGCCGAGTAGAGGTATTCTTCCACTACGGGGCTGAGGCGGTGTATCTCGTCGATAAAAAGCACGTCGTTCTTTTCGAGCGACGTAAGCACGCCCGCCAGGTCGCCCGGCTTGTCGAGCACGGGGCCGGAGGTTACCTTGAACCCTACCCCCAGTTCGTTGGCGATGATGTTGGAAAGGGTGGTTTTACCCAATCCGGGAGGGCCGTGCAACAGCACGTGGTCGAGTGCTTCGGTGCGCATCCGGGCGGCCATAACGAACACTTTCAGGTTCGCCACCACCTTGTCCTGGCCGCTGAAGCTCTCGAAAGATAAGGGGCGGAGTTTATTTTCGTATTCGCGCTCGTTTTCGCCGATACGCGGTTCTCGTATATCAAAGTTGTCTTCCATATCTGTATTCTTGCAGCACACGCCGGAATAAAGCGTGTTTACCTCTGTTTCAATAACCTGCAAAGGTAATAGATTCCGGTGTATTTTACGGGATACCCTCTGCGTTTTCGCTTATTTTAATACACGGGGCGAACGGCCGGAACACCATTCGTATAGGGAAAATAAACCCCTATCCTGCCGGAATCACCGACAATGCCCGGCAGGTAGTGCGCTGCATGCAAAAGCCCTCGTAAAAAAGACTCGTAAAGAAAAAAGCAAGACAAAAGCCGGTTTTTGCCCGGTTCGAAAGAAAAAGCACGCCGGAAATTTCCGGATTGTTCGTAAAGAAAATATCGTCTGACCCGGGTCAGACGGGTGGTCGACCCAGGTCGGACAAGTGGTCTCCCCGGGTCGGACGGGTGAAACGCCTGGGTCAAACGATATTTTTTATAGCAGGAAACAAGATTTACATGCTGCATAAAAAACGATTTTCCTGCATACTTTACTTACCGGACAGTACGGTCGTACCGAAAAACTTCCACTCTTTCGCTCCCGGGTTCGGGCAAAAGGCGTTAAACAGACCTGACGAAAGAGAACGTTAAAAGCCGTCCTGTCGGGACGAACACAAAAAAAACCGCCCCGGACAATTCCGGAACGGTTTTAATACTCCTATATATAATACAGGCAAGAGCCTCGTTTATTTTTGGTTGTCGCGCGGCGGACGGGGCAGTAACGCTTTACGCGAGAGCTTGAATTTCCCGGTCTTCTGGTCGATGTCCACCAGCTTCACCTGGATGGTATCGCCTTCCTTCAGGCCGGCGTCTTCTACCTTGTCCAACCGTTTCCAGTCGATTTCGGAAATATGGAGCAAACCGTCCTTGCCCGGCAGGAACTCTACGAAAGCACCGTAAGGCATAATCGACGAAATGCGTCCTTCGTATACTTCGCCTACCTCCGGCATCGCTACGATAGCCCGTATCTTGTTGAGTGCAGCCTGGATGGAAGCCTTGTCGGAAGCGGCTATTTCGATGTAGCCGAAACCGTCGATTTCCTCGATGGCGATGGTAGCGCCCGTGGTTTCCTGGATACCCTGGATAATCTTTCCGCCCGGGCCGATTACGGCGCCGATAAATTCTTTTCCGATTTTCATCGTTTCGATACGCGGAGCATGGTCTTTCAGGTCGGCGCGCGGAGCCGGCATCGTTTCCGTAATCTTGCCTAAGATATGCAAACGGCCTTCCTTGGCCTGAGCCAACGCTTTTTCAAGGATTTCGTACGACAACCCGTCTACCTTGATGTCCATCTGCGTAGCCGTAATACCGTCTTTGGTACCGGTTACCTTGAAGTCCATATCGCCCAGGTGGTCTTCGTCGCCGAGAATATCCGACAGGATGGCGTAGTTCTGCCCCTTGTTTTCGGAAATCAATCCCATCGCGATACCCGAAACCGGCTTTTTCATCTGCACGCCCGCATCCATCAATGCCAGCGTACCGGCACATACCGTAGCCATCGACGACGAGCCGTTCGATTCGAGAATATCCGACATCACGCGGATTACATACGGGTAATTCTCCGGAATCATCCGTTTCAATGCCCGGTGCGCCAGGTTTCCGTGGCCGATTTCGCGACGGCCTACGCCGCGAACCGCTTTCGCTTCGCCGGTAGAGAAAGGAGGGAAGTTATAGTGTAACAGGAAACGTTCCTTGTCGTGTACCAGCACGTCGTCGATAATTTTCTCGTCCGACTTCGTTCCCAACGTTACGGTCGACAACGACTGGGTTTCGCCCCGCGTGAAAACAGCGGAGCCGTGAGGTCCCGGCAAATAATCCACCTCGCACCAGATGGGGCGGATTTCGGTGGTTTTGCGGCCGTCGAGCCGTTTGCCTTCATCGAGGATGGCGCGGCGCATGGCTTCTTTTTCCACATCGTGGTAATAACGGCCTATCATTTCTCCTTTTTCAGCCAGTTCTTCTTCGGTGTAAGCCGATTTGTATTCCGTGAGGATGGCTTCGAACGCATCCGAGCGCTCGTGCTTTCCGGTACCCGAGGTAGCTACGGCATAGGCTTTATCGTAACACTTGTCGTGAACGTCTTTGCGGAGCTCTTCGTCGTTGGTTTCGTGGCAGTATTCGCGTTTTACCGTTTTGCCGGCCAGTTCGCTCAATTCGAGCTGCACCTTGCAGTGTTCCTTGA
>DBGBSM010000109.1:0-6708 GCA_048468815.1 Parabacteroides sp. | reverse complement strand
GTCAGCGCTATTTCGTTCGGCGTTTTCTGCCGCGACGAGCCTTCTACGAGCGCAATCATCTTGTCGAGGAAGCTCTCGCCCGGTTGCGCCGTTACTTTTACCACGATTCGGTCGGAAAGCACTTTCGTACCGCCCGTTACCGAACTTTTGTCACCCCCGGCTTCGCGGATAACCGGGGCGCTTTCGCCTGTGACGGCGCTTTCGTCGATGGAAGCGAGCCCTTCTACGATTTCGCCGTCGGCCGCAATCGTGTCGCCGGCCGTACACTCGAACAGGTCGCCCCGCTTCAGCGAGGAGCTGCTTACGGTTTCGGTTTTTCCGTCGGGCGTAATCAGCCGGGCGGGCGTTTCTTCCCGCGTTTTCCGTAACGAGTCGGCTTGCGCTTGGCCGCGCGCCTCGGCGATGGCTTCGGCGAAGTTGGCGAACAGAACGGTAGCGAACAGCACAGCGAAGACGGTTACGTTGTACCCCAATCCTCCTTGCGATTCGTTGCCGGTAACGGCAATCCATACGCATAGCCCTGACATAACGGCCGTAACGATTTCGACTGTGAACATAATGGGGTTCTTTATCATCCGCCCGGGATGGAGTTTCCGGAACGACTCTTTCAGGCTTGCTTTCAGCAAGTGTTTATCGAATAACGCGTTGTTTGTTTGTTTTTTCATTTCGATTTCGGATTAGAAACTTACATAATCGGCGATAGGGCCCAGGGCGAGCGCCGGGAAAAACGAGAGCGCTGCTACGATCAGGATAACGGCGAAAGTCATCAGCGAAAAGGTACCGGTATCGGTTTTGAGCGTTCCGGCGCTTTCGGGTATGAATTTCTTTTGTGCCAGCAGTCCGGCAATCGCTACCTGTCCTACAATCGGCAGGTACCGGCCGAAAATGAGCACGATGCCGGTGGAGATATTCCAGAACGGCGTGTTATCGCCCAGCCCCTCGAAGCCCGAGCCGTTGTTGGCGGCTGCCGATGTATATTCGTACAGCATTTCGCTCAGGCCGTGGTACGACGGGTTGTTGAGCCAGCCCGGCGACGGGTGCGCGGCCATCAGTCCCGAGGCGAGGGCGGTGCCTGTCAGAATCAGCAGCGGATGCAGCAGCACCACGATGGTGGCGATTTTCATTTCGCGCGCCTCCACTTTCTTCCCGAGGAACTCGGGCGTACGGCCTACCATCAATCCGCTGATGAATACGGCGATAATCAGGAAGGTGAAATAATTCATCCAACCTACGCCTACGCCGCCGAACCAGCAATTAATCTGCATGTTCAACATTTGCAACATACCGCTGAGCGGCGTTTGCGAGTCGTGCATCGAGTTAACCGAGCCGTTCGAGGTTACGGTGGTGGTCATGCCCCACATCGCCGAGGCCGCCGAACCGATACGCACTTCTTTTCCTTCCATCGAACCCCTATCCTGGGCGATACCCGTCCGGGCCAGTTGCTTGCTGCCGCCCGTTTCCTGCCATACCGAGAAAACGACGCTTGTCGTGTAGGCGAACAACATGACGGCGAAAATCCAGGCTGCCAGTTTGCGGCGGCGGGTATAGAATCCGAAGGCGAGCACCATCGCCATGGGCAGAATCAGAATCGACCAGCATTCGAGGATGTTGGTGAAAGCGTTCGGGTTTTCGAGCGGATGCGCCGAGTTAACCCCGAAGTAACCGCCTCCGTTCGTGCCCAATTGCTTGATCGGTACGATGGCTGCCGTAGGGCCCTGGCTGATTACCTGTTCGTTGCCTTCGAGCGTAGTGAGGGTTTGTTTCCCTTCGAACGTCATGGGCACGCCGTTAATTACCAGTAAAATACCTACTGCCAGCGACAACGGAAGCAGGATGCGGGTGACGCTTTTGGTGAGCAATACCCAGAAGTTACCCATCGTGCGGCCGCTTTTAACGGCCAGCGCTTTCATAATCCCCGCCATGGCAGCCATGCCGCAAGCGGCCGTTACGAACTGGAACAGCATGATTACGAACAGTTGGGTAAAATAAGTGAGTCCCGATTCGCCGCTGTAGTGTTGCAGGTTGCAATTTACCAGAAAACTGATGCAGGTATTGAACGCCAGGTCGGGCGATTGCGACGGGTTGCCGTCGGGGTTGAGCGGCAGCCATTTCTGGGTTACCAGTAACAGGATTCCCCAGAAGAACCAAAAAAGATTCACCGTGAGCAGGGCTTTGAGAAATTGTTTCCAGTCCATCTCCTTGTTTGCGTCGATACCGCAATACTTATAAATCGCACGTTCGACGGGCACCATAAAATCGAGCCAGGTATGCTTTCCGCGGTATACGTCGGCTATGTAACGTCCCAGCGGGTAACACAGCGCTACCATAGCTACCCATTGCAGTGCGACGCCTAAAATTTCCGTTTTCATTTGTTCGGGTTTTTATTCGTTAAAACTTTTCCGGCTTTACCAGTACGTAAAAGAGGTAGCCGAAAATCACGATGCTGAGTATAAATAGTCCGGTAAACATACTTCGTTAAATTTTTTCAAACCATTCGATACATTTAAAGTAAATCCGGTAACAAAAGCAACCGGCTCCTGCGAGCAACAACAACATTCCCACGTCATTCATTTTTTTCTTCATTTTATTCGTTATACATCGGGTTAAGTAAGTTGCCGGTTCGTTTACCCGTACAAATAAGCAGGGTACTTATACGGTTTCACCGCTTTTCCGGCATTCGGTTTTCCATAGTATAAAAAACGTGCCGTCCGATACGGCTGGAAACGAACGGCTTGTAAATCAACACGGATTGTTTTGTGCGGAGAAAATAAAAAAAAGCGACCCTATCATTTTGATAGAGTCGCTTTCTCAAATCGAGGCGTTGCGTAATCGCATCAGCGATGTATACCGTATTCGTCTAACTTGCGGTAAAGCGTGGCTACGCCGATACCGAGCAGGCGGGCCGCTTCGGTTTTGTTTCCTCCCGTGTACTTGAGTATTTTAAGGATATGGATGCGTTCCACTTCACTCAACAACAGCGCGTCTTCCGGTTGCTCTCCCTGCGCTCCGAACCGGATTTCGGGCGGCAAATCGCAGGCGCGCAGGGAGTCGCCTTCAGCCATAATCATGCTTCGCTCCACGACGTTGCGCAGCTCGCGTACGTTGCCGTGCCAGGGGTGTCGCTTCATCAGCCGGAAATACTCGGGCTCGATGCGGGCGATTTGCCTGGCCATGCGCGTCGAGAACCCGGCGGTGAAGTAGCGGATGTATTCTTCGATGTCGCCGGAACGCTCGGCGAGCGACGGCAGGTGAATGGTAAATACGGAAAGACGGTAAAACAAATCTTCGCGGAAACGTCCTTCGCCTATTTCTTTGGCGAGGTTCCGGTTCGTGGCGGCGATAACCCGGATGGCGGTTTTCGTGGGGCGTGTTTCGCCTATCCGGATAAATTCCCCGCTTTCGAGCACGCGCAGTAATTTGGCCTGTAATTCGGGTGCCATCTCGCCGATTTCGTCTAAGAAGAGCGTACCCCCGTCGGCTTCGTCGAGCAGCCCTTTTTTATCTTTCAGCGCTCCGGTGAATGCGCCGGCCTTGTGTCCGAAAAGCTCGCTTTCAAGCAAGTCGCGGGTGAAGGCGGCGCAGTTTACGGCTACGAAATTTTCTTTACTCCGGGGGCTTCCGCCGTGGATAGCGCGGGCAAAAACCTCTTTTCCCGTTCCGGTTTCGCCGGTAAGCAGCACCGAAGCGTCGGTAGCCGCTACTTTACGCGCTAACGCCACAGCTTCGCGCAGTTCCTTCGACGAACCGATAATGCTATCGAACGAGAAGTGGTTGCCTACTTGCTTTTCCAGCCGCTTGAGGCGGCGTTGCAGGTTGGCTTTTTCTACCGCCCGGGCCAGCAACGGCAGTATCTTGTTATTATCGTCGCCCTTCGTGATGTAATCGAAGGCGCCGTTCTTGATGGCCTGCACTCCGTCGGGAATATTGCCGTAGGCCGTAAGCAGAATCACTTCCGTATCCGGCGCGGCGGCTTTCAGTTTGGTTACCATATCGACTCCGTTCCCGTCGGGGAGCTTTACGTCGCACAGCACCACGGCGGGAGCATACGTTTCCAATGCTTTCAGGCCCGAAGCGCAATCTCCGGCCTGCACTACCTCGTATCCTTCCAGCCCGATAATCCGGGCCAGAAGGGTACGGAGTTGTTCTTCGTCGTCTATAATCAATATTTTATCCATCGGTTCGATATAAAAGATGAATGGTGTAATTTATTTTTGCCTATCCGATATCAAAGATAATGCAAACCGTGTGTACCGGCAAACCCGCTATCGCTGTGCTTTGTTTATCCGCTTGCAACAGCGGATTTTTCGTACGATAGTATCGGGGAAAATATTCCGTTAGGCGTCTATCGTTGTTCATCCCGGCGAAAAGCAAGAGGTATCCTTTTTTCCGTGGCGTACAACCAACCGGCATATTTCGATACTGGCCGTATTTACCGAGTTCATTTTGCCGGGGTTTCAGGTTGCTGCTAAAGGTAAGGAAATTTTTTACGGGAGTATACTCCGTTAATAGAGTTTTCAGGCGTAATTTTATCTTTCGTGCTGTGTAATGTCTCGATAATCACATGTGAATAGCGCATTCAGGCCGGAGTACTTTTGACATGTTGGCAAAAAGAAACCGACGGAAGGCAAAACGCCGGAGAGTAACCGGCGGTTTCCCGCCCGGTTCCCTTCCGGCGTTTCTTTATCTCGCAGGTATCCCGCGGTTCGGGGAAATCAAATCAGTTCCACGCTCCGTTTAACGAACCGGCTCAAGGCTTCGCCTTTCAGCATGCCGTTCGCCAGCAAAGCCAGGTCGATCAGTTGTTTCACAACCGGATTGCCGGCTGCATACGACGCCAGGATACCGTTCCGTTTTTCACGCAGCTCGTCGATTTTTTTATCCGTATTCTCCAGGTCTTCTTTTTCGGCGGCGGTAATTTCCTCGTCTTTCTTTTTGCTCTGCGCCTCGCGTAAATCGGCCTGACGCGCTTCCCAGCCCTTCATATCGTCGTCGATAGGCTTCAGCTCGGCGCTGCAATGCGCTTCCTCGTCGGCAAGCACCTTCTTAATCAGCGGGTGGTCGGCGTTCAACACCAGGTTGTAACTTTCGGGCAGTTCGCCGTAGAACGACATGCCCGGCTGCATAGCCGACATTTCGCGCATCCGGCGCATGTACTCGCTTTGGGTAATCATTACCGGGTTGCTGTTTTCACCCAACGCTTCCAGCATTACCATGAACTCCGTTTTCTCCAGCTTCGGCAACTGCGATTTGAATACTTCCGTCAAGGCTGTTTTCTCTTCCTGGCTCAAGGCCACTTCGCTCGTCTTTTCCTTCGGAATCAGGTTGTCTATCGTATCGCTGTCTACACGTACGAACCGGCTTTTTTCCAGCTTCTGTTCCAGTTGTCCGATGGCGTGCACGTCCAGCTGGCCGTCCATCACCAGCACGTCGTAGCCTTTGTCTTTGGCCGCCTGTATGTAGCTGTACTGTTCGTCTTTGTTGGTGGTGTACAGGTAAATCAGGTTGCTGTCTTTGTCCGTCTGGTTGTCTTTGATTAACGTTTTATATTCTTCCAGTGTGAAGTATTTGCCGTCCACGTCTTTCAACAAGGCGAACTTCACGGCCCGGTCGTAGAATTTTTCGTCGGTAAGCATTCCGTACTGCACAAACAGCTTCAGACTGTCCCACTTTTCCTCGAACTGCTTCCGGTCGTTCTTGAAGATTTCCTCCAGCCGGTCGGCCACTTTTTTGGTAATGTGGTTCGAAATCTTCTTCACGTTCGAGTCGCTTTGCAGGTACGAGCGCGATACGTTCAACGGAATATCCGGCGAATCCAGCACCCCGTGCAACAGCGTTAAAAATTCCGGCACGATGCCCTCTACCGAGTCGGTAACGAATACCTGGTTGCTGTACAGCTGGATTTTATTCCGGTGCAGGTCGATGTTCGACTTTACCTTCGGGAAATACAGAATACCCGTCAGGTGAAAAGGATAATCCACGTTCAGGTGAATCCAGAACAGCGGCTCTTCGCTCATCGGATACAAATCGCTGTAGAATTTCCGGTAATCGTCTTCCGTCAGGTCGGCCGGTTTCCGAATCCAGGCCGGAACGGTTTCGTTGATAATATCGTCCTGGTCGGTATCCACGTATTTGCCGTCTTTCCATTCTTGTTTTTTGCCGAAAGCCACCGGAACGGGCAGGAATTTGCAGTATTTGGTAAGGAGTTCCTTGATTTTTCCTTTTTGCAGGAATTCTTTATTCTCATCGTCGATGTACAGGATAATGTCGGTACCGCGGTCGGCTTTTTCGGTTTCTTCCATCGTATACTCGGGCGAGCCGTCGCACGTCCACTTCATCGGTACGGCGCCTTCTTTATACGACTTGGTTACGATTTCCACTTTTTTCGAAACCATAAAGGCCGAGTAGAAGCCCAGTCCGAAGTGGCCGATAATCGCTGCGGCGTCGTTCTTGTATTTTTCCAGGAACTCTTCGGCGCCCGAAAACGCGATTTGGTTGATGTATTTGTCTATTTCGCCGGCCGTCATGCCTACGCCGTGGTCGGAGATGGTGAGCGTACCCGCTTTTTCGTCGATGGCCACATGAATGGTCAAATCACCCAATTCCCCTTTGAATTCGCCCACCGAGGCCAGCGTTTTCAATTTCTGCGTAGCGTCTACGGCATTCGATACCATTTCGCGCAGGAAAATTTCGTGGTCGCTGTACAAAAAC
>DBGBSM010000108.1:0-8080 GCA_048468815.1 Parabacteroides sp. | reverse complement strand
TTTGCAACCTGCCGGAATGCGATTTCCGGCAGGGTAGCGAAAAAAGATAAAGAGATGTATCCGAATTCAAAAACGAGGTGTTTTTTGAATAATGGCATGAAATTTGATGATTAGTTGGAGAGAGTTTATTAAATTTGCAGTGATATAGCACATTAATTTATATATGAGAAATAATTATTCCAAAAGTTTGATTGAAGTGATAGAATACAGCCGCGAAGAAGCCGGCCGGCTTCAGAACAGTTGTATCGGTCCGGAACATCTTTTGCTGGGCATTATCCGCGACGGAAACGGGCGGGCGGTGCAGGTATTGGATGAGCTGAACGTAGACGTATCCGAACTGAAAAGACGCATAGAACAAGAAATCAGGAATACCGCAGAACACGATGATTCTGTTCAACACGAAATAACTGTAAGTAAAACGACCGAGCGGGTATTGCGGATGAGTATGCTGGAATCACGCATATTCAAAAGCGAACAGACCGACACCGAACACTTGCTTTTAGCCATCCTGAAAGAAGAGTTTAACCTGGCGGCACGTATGCTGGCGCGTATGAATGTAACCTATCGCTCGGTATACAATACGTTGATTAGCGGAACCGGGCTGAAACGTATCGAAGACGAGGAACCCGATGACGTAAGCGACGGTTATACCGATGACGACGAAGATGAAGACGAAGAATTTTCGTCGCGTCGCGAGTCGTCCCGTTCGGGTAACGCCCAGGGAGGAGCCCAGCCGAAGTCGCCTAACGATACGCCCGTACTGGATAACTTCGGTACGGATATGACCCGCGCCGCTTCCGAAAACCGACTCGACCCTATCGTAGGCCGGGAAAAAGAAATCGAGCGGTTGGCGCAGATATTGAGCCGGCGTAAAAAGAACAACCCGGTACTGATCGGCGAGCCCGGCGTAGGAAAGTCGGCTATCGTGGAAGGGCTGGCGCTCCGTATCGTACAGCGGAAAGTGTCGCGTGTGTTATTCGATAAGCGCGTAGTTAGCCTGGATATGGCTTCTATCGTAGCGGGTACCAAGTACCGCGGCCAGTTCGAGGAACGGATTAAAGCCATCCTGAACGAATTGTCGAAGAATCCGAACATCATTCTGTTCATCGACGAAATCCATACCATCGTAGGGGCCGGATCGGCTTCGGGTTCCATGGATGCCGCCAACATGCTGAAGCCTGCTTTGGCACGGGGCGAAATACAATGCATCGGCGCTACCACGCTGGACGAGTACCGGAAAAATATCGAAAAAGACGGCGCATTGGAACGGCGTTTCCAGAAGGTAATCGTAGACCCTACTACAGCGGAAGAAACGTTGCAGATTCTGCAAAATATCAAGGAACGCTACGAAGAGCATCACAATGTGTATTATACGCCCGAGGCGTTGAGTTCGTGTGTGGCGCTTACCGAGCGGTATATCAGCGACCGGAACTTTCCGGACAAGGCAATCGACGCATTAGACGAAGCCGGTTCGCGCGTACATATTTCGAACATCGTCGTTCCGAAAAGCATCGAAGAGCTGGAAGCGAAAATCGAAGAAACGAAAAACGAGAAGCTGCAAGCTGTAAAGTCGCAGAACTTCGAGTTGGCAGCCAGCTTCCGGGATAAAGAACGCCAGTATTTGCTGCAACTGGAAGCGGCGAAAGCCAAATGGGAAACCGAGTTGCAGGAAAACCGGGAAACCGTAGACGAAGACAAAGTAGCCGAAGTAGTAGCGATGATGTCGGGCGTGCCCGTACAACGGATAGCGAAAGCCGAGAACCTGAAGTTGCTCGAAATGGCGGACAACCTGAAAAGCAAGGTAATCGGCCAGGACGAAGCGGTTCAGAAAATCGTAAAGGCCATCCAACGGAACCGGGTGGGATTGAAAGACCCGAACAAACCTATCGGCACCTTTATGTTCCTCGGTCCTACCGGCGTAGGTAAAACGCACCTGGCTAAAAAGTTAGCCGAATATCTTTTCGACTCGACCGACTCGCTGATTCGTATCGATATGAGCGAGTACATGGAAAAATTCGCCGTATCGCGTTTAATCGGAGCGCCTCCGGGATACGTAGGGTACGAAGAAGGCGGCCAGTTAACCGAGAAGGTACGCCGTAAGCCGTATTCGGTAGTGTTGCTCGACGAGATAGAAAAAGCGCATCCCGACGTGTTCAATTTGCTGTTGCAGGTATTGGACGAAGGGCACCTCACCGACAGCCTGGGCCGCAGAATCGATTTCAAGAATACGATTCTGATTATGACTTCGAATATCGGTACTCGGCAGTTGAAGGATTTCGGGCGCGGCGTAGGTTTCCACCTTTCGTCGGGAAGCGAAACGGATAAGGATTTCTCCCGCGGAGTAATCCAGAAGGCGTTGAACCGGGCGTTTGCACCGGAGTTCCTGAACCGGGTGGACGACATTATCATGTTCGACCAGTTGGATAAAGAAGCTATCCACAAGATTATCGACATCGAACTGAAGGGATTCTACCAGCGTGTGGAAAATCTGGGTTACCGCCTCGTTATTTCGGACGAAGCGAAAGACTTTATCGCCACCAAAGGATACGACGTACAGTTCGGAGCCCGCCCGCTCAAGCGTGCTATCCAGAAATACCTGGAAGACGAAATGGCAGAGATGATTATCCGGGCTACGGTAAGCGAAGGCGATACGATTCTGGTGGATTTCGATAAGGAAGGACAAAAAATCGTGTCCAGTATTCGGAAAGAAGAAAAAGCCGGTCAACCGGAAGAGAGTAAGCAGGAACAGGGATAACCCCTGCTCCTCTCCTATAAAAAGTCAAAATGTCAGGTAATCTCGTATTACCTGACATTTTTTATTACAGAAATGGAAATCTGTTTTTCTGTTGTGCTTATTTTAACCTGCCTGTCAATACCTTCAGCATATCGTCGGTCATGGTATCCAAATCATACTCGGGTTTCCATCCCCACTCTTCGCGGGCGCACGTATCGTCGAGCGAGTTCGGCCATGAGTCGGCGATGGCCTGGCGCAACGGGTCTACTTTGTATTCCATCGTGAAGCCGGGCATCCGTTTTTTAATGGCGCTGCAAATAATTTCCGGGTCGAAACTCATCGATGCGATGTTGAACGAATTGCGGTGTTTCAAACGAGCCGGGTCTACCTCCATCAATTCGATTGCCGCCCGTAACGCATCCGGCATATACATCATATCCATAAACGTACCCTTTGCTATCGGGCATTCGAAATGACCATTCTGCACAGCCGCATAATAAATATCCACAGCGTAATCCGTGGTTCCGCCTCCCGGAGGGGTTACATTCGAAATCAATCCCGGAAAACGAACCGAGCGGGTATCCACACCGAACCGGATATGGTAATAATCGCTCAGCAATTCGCCCGATACCTTGGTAACTCCATACATCGTACGGGGATTACGAATCGTATCCTGCGGCGTTTTATCCTTGGGCGTATTGTTGCCGAACACGCCGATGGAGCTGGGCGTAAATACGGCACAGTGCATTTCGCGCGCTACTTCCAGTACGTTGAACAAACCGCCCATCCCGATTTTCCAGGCGAGTTGCGGTTTGGCTTCGGCTACGGCAGAAAGTAAAGCCGCCAGGTTGTAAATAGTATCGATGTTATACTTGGATACGGTTTCCGCTATCTGCTGTTCGTTCGTAATATCCACGATAGCCGACGGGCCCGACTCCAACAATTCTCCCTTGGGTTCTGCACCGGGAATATATCCGGCTACGATATTTCCGTTGTAGCGTTTTCTCAGTTCCATGGTTAGCTCGGAACCGATTTGGCCGGTAGAACCGATTACCAATACATTTTTCATTGCGTTTTCCTGTGTTTTTAAGTTATTGTGCGCAAATGTAAATATAATAAAAGTAAGTCGTTTCAAATTCGTGAAAAAATGAGCGGGTTATTCGAAAAAATATTCTCAAATTTGCAAATCGCACAGCGTAATTTCGATAAAGCTTTACATACAACCTAAACAAATAAAAAAGTATTATGTACGGAAAAATGAAAGATTTCTTAGCTAACGAATTAGCCGAAATCCAGGCGGCGGGCTTATATAAAACCGAACGCATCATTACGACTCCGCAAAAAGCGGATATCCAGGTAAACACCGGAAACGACGTGTTGAACTTTTGCGCCAATAATTACTTAGGGCTTTCCGACCATCCGCGGTTAATCAAGGCTGCCAAGGACGCGATGGATACGCACGGGTTCGGCATGTCGTCGGTGCGGTTTATCTGTGGTACGCAAGACATTCACAAGCAGCTCGAAGCGGCTATCGCCGATTATTTCCATACCGAGGATACGATTTTGTATGCAGCCTGTTTCGATGCGAACGGCGGTGTATTCGAACCGCTTTTTACGGAAGAAGACGCCATTATTTCGGATGCGCTGAACCATGCATCCATCATCGACGGCGTGCGTTTGTGTAAGGCGAAACGTTACCGGTACGCGAATGCCGATATGGCCGATTTGGAACGTGTATTGCAGGAAGCACAGGCGCAACGTCACCGGATTATCGTTACCGACGGGGTATTTTCGATGGACGGAAACGTAGCGCCCATGGACAAAATTTGCGACCTGGCGGAAAAATACGATGCCTTGGTTATGGTAGACGAGTGCCACTCGGCCGGCGTTGTAGGGGAAACGGGTCGCGGAGTAGCCGAGAAATTCGGTGTTTACGGCCGCATCGATATTCACACCGGTACGTTAGGTAAAGCGTTCGGCGGTGCCATCGGCGGATTTACTACCGGGCCGAAAGAAATTATCGATATGCTGCGCCAGCGGTCGCGTCCGTATCTGTTCTCCAATTCGATTCCGCCTGCGGTAGTAGGCGCCGGGCTGGAGGTTTTCAATATGCTGAAAGAAAGCAACGACTTGCATACTAAACTCATGGAAAACGTAACGTATTTCCGCGATAAGATGCTGGCTGCCGGTTTTGACATCAAGCCTACCCAGTCGGCTATTTGTGCCGTGATGCTGTATGATGCAAAATTGTCGCAGGATTACGCCGCCCGGTTGCTGGACGAAGGTATTTACGTAACCGGTTTTTATTACCCTGTGGTTCCGAAAGGACAGGCCCGTATCCGGGTACAACTTTCGGCCGGGCACGAAAGGGCTCACTTGGATAAGGCTATCGATGCGTTTATCAAGGTGGGAAAAGAATTGAACGTAATCAAATAACTCTGCAACGAAGATAAAAAGGGCGGAGCGAACGAGTGGAAAAAGCGTTCGTTTCGCTCTGTTTTTTCCATTTCCGACTACAACCCCATACGGGAAATTCGTTTAAAAATAAAATTACCGTATCTTTGCTTCAAAGAATTAAAACGAAGATAGGCGGGGCCCGGGTACATACTTAAAGCCTGCTTTTAAACCCGGCCGCAGCCATCGTCGAAGGTTACGATATACATTATGCAACTGAGCAACTACCATAGTCATTGTGATTTTTGCGACGGCCGGAGCAAGCCGGAAGATTTTGTAAGATTCGCCGTTTCCGGAAAATTCCGTGCGTACGGCTTTTCGAGCCATGCTCCCCTGCCGTTCGAAACATTCTGGAACATGTCAGCGTGCGACATGCCGGAATACCTGAATGAAATCGAGCGTTTGAAGAATAAGTACAAAGCCGAGTTGGAAATATATACCGGCTTGGAAATCGATTTCCTTACTGCGGATTACAATCCCTCTATCCCCTATTTCCGGCAATTGCCGTTAGATTATCGAATCGGTTCCGTTCACTTTCTCCCGTTAACCGGCGAAATGAAAGAAAATGCCATGTTTTGCATCGACGGAAGTTACGCCGATTTCGAAGCGGCGGTAAAGCAAAATTTTGGCGGCGATATTAAAAAAGTGGTGCAGACGTATTTCGATTCTTCCATGAAAATGGTGGAAAGCGGCGGTTTCGACATCGTGGGGCATCTGGATAAAATCTATATGAACGGCCAACGGTTCCCGGGATTCGACCTTACTGCCGGCTGGTATCGATCCTTGATTACGGAATACCTTCACTTGATTGCGGAAAAAGGCGTTATCGTAGAAATCAATACGAAAAACTTCCGCGCCAAACGCGAACTTTATCCTCATCCGCTTTACCTTCCCCTTTTAAAGCAGTTGCATATCCCGGTAACAGTCAATTCGGATGCGCATTACCCCGACCTGATTAACGACGGAAGAGCCGGCGCTTTCCGGTTATTAAAGGAAACAGGGTTTGTTTCCACCTGCGAGCTGGTAGGCGGGGAATGGAAAGAATACGGGCTGGCATAACTCCGGATAAGTAACGAAGGTAGAAATAGCGCCGCATTATTAACTCACTTATCCGGCAGGCCAATTTATTTTTTTCTTTATGGAAAAAGAATTTTTTCTGCTTTAAAACTGTATCCTTAGGTTGCGGATATAAATCTCTAAGCTGCGGATATAAATCCTTAGGCTAAGGATATAAATCCGCAGCCTAAGGATACAGTTTGTTTGCCGGTAAAACGCAGATTTCATGCCGGTGAATCCGGTTACTGTACCGCATCGGAAAGTTTATCGGTAAAACATACGGCGCGAAGCCTGGTAAAAGGAAAAAATAAGGGGATGCTTTCCGGCATCCCCTTTTACTTTATCTTCGGTTCTATTGTCAGGCATGAATTACCAGCAATGGCGTATCGGTATGGAATAACATGCGCCGGGCGATGCTCGGGCTGAACATCCGGGCGAAAATACCCCGCCGTTGCGTACTTAACGAAATAAGCTCGATGTGTTTATCGCGTACGAACTTCTCTACGCTCAGCAACAAATCGCCGTCGTCGAGCACGGTAAAGTCGATTGAGGCATCCGGATAATGTTTCTTAAAATAATCCACCACGCCCGACAACCGTATTTCGTTCCATTCATTACGGCTGGTCGAGATATTGAAAATATGGATGTCGATGTCGAACCCTTTCATTATCTGCATGAACTTATCGAATGCAATCAAGTCGCTTTGGCTGAAGGAGGTAGCGAACGCCACGTTCTTTATCACCGATAAATCGGTAAAAGGAACATGTTCCGGAATGGCCAGCACGGGGCCCTTGTTTACTTCGATTACTTCGCCGGTTACACTGCCTATCAGGTCGAGTTCTTTTTGTCCTTTCCCCCGTGTTCCCATTACCACCAGCGAGGGGCGGTATTCTTTGCAGTAAGCCACGATTTCTTCTTCCGGAAGCCCTTCGCGGAGCACATAGTTGTATTCGAATTGCGGAAGTTCGCCGGCCGCCATTTTCTTATCGATTACCTCGCAGATATTTTTCATATCCTGCTTTACCTGCTTCAATACGTTTTGTACCGATTCTTCTTCGTTAATCTGGTAGGCCATCGTATCGCCCATCGGAATGGCCGACGGGAAGAACGGGCTGAAATAGGCATGCATAATCATTACTTCCCCGCCGGTTTTATAAGCATAATTAATTCCTACTTCGCAGGCTTTCAGCGAATAATCGGAAAAGTCGATCGGAATAAGCACTTTTTTGACGGTGGATTGGGCGGCCCGGTCTTTTTTCTTGTCGTCTTCGAACCATTTGCTGTCTTCTATGATGCGAAGGGCATGGGGCAAGTCGCTCTCTTTAATCCGTACACGTACGCCGGCCGATACCACGGGCTGAATCTGGTTTACGTTATGGATGTACACCTCTATCCCTTCCGTTTCCAGCATGGTTTTCAAGATTTGCGCTTTCTCGTATGTGTGAATGGCTAATGTAACTAATTTATCTTCCATACTCTTATCGATTTAAAGATGAAACAATAGGAAATAATTAAATGTTGCAGGCCGTAAGGCGGAATACAAAAAATCCCATAGCTACTTATTGAAATAGCAATGGGATTTTTTATCGTAACGTTTTTTTTACGCTATCGGTGCTTCCGCATTTTCCTGCACTTCGGCAAGAATCTGCATGGCACGATCCAATATAGATGTATCATCCAAAACAACCACACCTCCGTCAGGTCCTGGCTCGATATGTATCCCACAGCTTTTCCCTTCGCGGTAGTTATAACCGCCGAAGTAATTACGAACCGTTTCAACCGAAATGCCCAATTCGTCGGCTATCCGGTGGGTGCTTCCGTCGGGCAAACTGTCTT
>DBGBSM010000107.1:0-21015 GCA_048468815.1 Parabacteroides sp. | reverse complement strand
CGGTTATTTGATAAAGGATACGATTAAAAGCGATCAGTTAATTGAAAAAAAAGGAATGTACGACGAAAGAAGCGAAACATTTTCGGTTCATAAACCTTATGAGTTGGTAAACAAGTTAATTCGCAAATTGAGAGATTATGGATTCAAAAACATAGATATACTGACCGGCGATACAGAAATATTCATAAAAAGCATCAAATAATTAATCTGCTTTAGCTGGTTATCACTTTAAATTAAAGATAAGCGACTATGTTTATCTATATCTGCAAATAAAAAATATGTATTGTAATACAACAGACTATACAATAGTATAATGTGATCGGGATGGGATTCGAACCCATGACCCACAGCTTAGAAGGCTGTTGCTCTATCCAGCTGAGCTACCCGACCATCCTTATTTGCGGTGCAAAGGTAAAAAAATTATTTGAAAACGCTATTAAATTCGATAGAAAATAACTGCACGCCCCATACAACCTTTCCGGATGGAACCTACGAAACGCGCCAGGTACTGCAAACAACCGGAAACTTCCGGAAACCGCCGCACAAAAAAGAAAACCGGTGTCGACGCTCCCCTCCTATCCTTTCACAAAATGAAACCGAGTCTGCGAGCCGTCAGAAGGGATACCCCACGGCAAAATGCCAGGCGAAGTTATCCTTAAAGTTCGGATGCGTGATGGCCCAGCGCCGCGAGCCCCGCTCCTGCGGGTCGTAAGCCTTGAAGCCCGTGTCGAAACGAACCAGGAAAAAATCGAAATCCAGACGCAAGCCCAGGCCGTACGAAAAAGCGATTTCCTTGTAGAAACGGCCGAAATCGAAATTCGCCCCCGGCATATCGTCGCGCTTCTTCACGTTCCAGATATTCCCTGCGTCGATATAAGCCGCCATCTCGAACTTCCAGAACAGCTTGGTTCGGTACTCCACATTCATATCCAGGCGCATATCGCCCGACTGGTCGACGAACGTTTTCACCGAATCGCGCGACAGGCTGCCCGGCCCCAACGAACGAACCGACCAGCCGCGCACACTGTTCGCTCCGCCGGAAAAATACATCTTTTCGAGCGGCATAATCGCATTGCCGTACGGATAACCCACCCCCGCTCCCACATGGAAAGCCAGCGTATTCCGGTTATCCAGCACGAACGTTTTGCTGAAGTCGATATCGCCTTTTACGAATTGGGAGTAGTTGATGCCGAACAAGGTGTACTTGCCTTCGCTGTCTTTCTCTTTCCCCAGCATCTTCGACATGGCATACAGGAAATTACCCGCCAGCTCTACCGATACCCGGAGCGAACGCGTATCGCGGTGCCGGTTCTGCGGGTCGTAATTGGAAAACGAATAGGTATAAGCCGTACCCACCGTAAACTGGTTGCTGTAGTTATACTTGGCGATGTAATCCGGTATATTCGCCATAAAGGCGCTGTCTTTATACGGCAGGTACATATAGTCGATGTTCAGCAATTTGAAGGTATGCCGTACGGAGCGGTTCGTGCGGTTTTGCCAGCTATACCCCCAACTGGCCGAAAGAATCTTCCGGTCGTACTCGGGCCGCTTCTGCATGTTATAACTCAGGCGCACTTCGGTAGAAGCCCGCAGCCGCCGCTTGAAGCGACTGTCGAGAAAAGGGAAAAGGAACTGCGGAAACGTAAGCGAAGTTTCCACCCCGAACTCCAGCATATTCTTGGAAAACGAGTTCGACAAGGCTTCGTACGCCCCGCGCAACTTGATGCCGAACACCTCCGAGCCCCTGAAAATATTCCGGTGCTGGTAATTGAACCCGGTGGCGAAGCCGAAGTCGCCGGCCGTGTTGGTGCCTTCGAGCTCCACGCCGAACGACTGTGGCTTGGCCGGGGAAGTAAGTATGAAGCAATTCAGCTTCATCGTGTCGTTCTCCATAAACTCGTCGAAGCGGATATTCACGTTACGCAGCGCGTTGAGCGACGAAAAAGCGGCGTACGTTTGCTCCACTTTCCGTTCGTTGTACAAATCGCCGGGAGTAAGGTAACAACTGCGCTTCAACACGCCCGGACGGATAGTCCGGCCGTTTTCGCCGTAATAAATGCCCAGCTTATCCGACCGGAGCGTGTCGGTAAGGATGTATTTCGTACCTTCTTCCCCCATCTTGATGGGGTCGTAATCGGTAATGACGGAAACCCGGTCGATATAATACGGGCGATGCGGACGCCTTTCGGTTTCGCCATCGGGCAAGGCCGCCAGGAAAGGCTTCACATACAAGTCTAAATCCACGATGTTCCGGTTAAAGGCGCTGTCGGCCCGGTAAGCGATATAATCCTTGTTAAAGGCGTAATAACCGTTCCGCCGCAGCAAGGCGGTAAGGCGCTCGCGCTCGCTGTCGAGCACATCGCGGTCGAACAGGCTGCCGCTTTTCACCAGCGGCGTATAGATTTGCTGGGTTTCGCTGAACAACGAAGAAAACCGGTGGCGCCGGGGCGCCTGCAAGCGGACGATACTGTCGATAGCCGGATCGGTAATGCTCATCGTATAGCCCCGGATGGTATACGGCTCGCCCGTTTCGAGCGAGTAGGTCACCTTCGCCTTCTTGTATTTCGAGGTATCCACGTCGGAGGTTACCCGGGCGTTTATGTATCCTTTATTCACCAGGAAGCGCTGCAATTCTTCTTCCGATTTCGTAACCGACGCCGTGTCGAGGATAACCGGCGCCTCGCCGATACGCCGCAATTGCCGGCTCAACCAGCGAGAGGAATCGCGACCCGACCAGTCGTACAGATAAAGCTGCGTTTTTACCAATCCGAACATTTTGAAATTCGGTTGCTGACGCAGGTAATCCTTCAAATCGACCGGTTTGAAATCCTTGTTGTCCGAGCGTATTTCCACTTTATCCAGCAGGTACTTGCCTTCGGGCACGTATTTCGTCGAGCTACAGGAAAAGAAAAACAGTACGAGAAACGGCCAATAAAAACAGGTACGGTATATTCGCTTCATCGTTTTCCATTTTGGGTAGCAAATGTACTCGAAATTAAATTATTTCGTCTACTTTTGTTACCAAAATAAACTGAAATGCTGAGTAAATCGCAGGTTAAATATATCAAGTCGCTCGGATTAAAAAAGTTCAGGGACCAATACGGAACGTTCGTGGCGGAAGGGAACAAATTAGTGGCCGACTTATTGCCTTATTTCGAATGCGAATTGCTGGTAGCCGCCCCGGCCTGGATGGCTACGCAGGGCGACCTGCGTCCCGGCGAGCTGGTGGTAGCCGAAAACGGCGACATCCCGAAAGCCAGTTTCCTCAAAACGCCGCAAGACGTGCTGGCGGTTTTCAGGCAACCGGCGTACGATTTAACCGAAGCCGACCCGGCCGGGCAGCTTATTTTAGCTTTAGACGGGGTGCAAGACCCGGGTAACCTGGGTACCATCGTGCGACTGGCCGACTGGTTCGGCATCGGACACATCGTATGCTCGCCGGATACGGCCGACGTGTTCGGCCCGAAAACCGTACAGGCTACCATGGGGGCGTTGGCGCGGGTAAAGGTACATTATACGCCGCTGGAGCCTTACCTGACGAGAAGTTCAGAGCCAGTATACGGCACGTTTTTAGAGGGGGAGAATATCTATACGCATCCGCTGTCGGCAACCGGCATCATCCTGATGGGCAACGAAGGGAACGGCATCCGCCCCGAAACGGCGCAAACGGTAACGCATAAAATCCATATTCCGAACTATCCGCCCGAACGGGTTACGTCCGAATCGTTGAACGTGGCTATCGCTACGGCGGTGGTATGCAGTGAGTTCAGGAGAAGAGCCGGTTTGCTTCCGCAGAAAGAAAGCGCGGGAAAGAACCCGACAGAATAAAACGGATTACAAAGAAAACGGATGCTCCGGGTATAAGCGGAGAAGCGATGTATCTGTAGAATCGGAGGCATGGAACAAAGCGACCGGTTGGCCGGGCGGCACTTGCAGAAAGGCGGCGGCTTGCTCCGTTCGCAACCAGCCGCCCAAACCGGATGCCGGCAATCCGGGCGCCGCTTCCCGGCGAACACACCGCATCAAGTCCGGTAAGGTTACCGTTACGGGCGCCGCCACGATCATCCCGTTGTAAAACGAAGTGCCCGCAATCTCTTCCCGCAAAGGGAAAAGCGCTTGCACGCAGCCGGCCGCATCCAGCTCCAGGCAATGCATGCGGAAAAGACCGTTGCAGTAAATAAAATGGGCGGCGAAACGGCGATACATCCTTTTAATTTTTCACACCGGAAATACCGGAAGCAGCGGAACTTCCCGACGAACCCGGCACGCCGGAAGCATTTCCCGTATCCGCCCCGGCCGGCACATTTCCGGAACCAGCCACCGGCGCAATGCCGGAAACAGCGGCTTTCTTCGCCGCCAAAGCCGCCGCCGAATCGCGTTTCAGCCGGAGCCGTTCCGCCCATAACGTATCTTTCGGGAAAATCAGCGGCGCGGCCGTATCCCCATGCAACGAAAACTCGGTACCGTAGTTATATTTCACCAACCGGATGCTGTCGATATACACTTTATAAAACGCATCGTCGCTCTTCGGCAGGCGGATGTAGCCGTACACCCGGTTCACCTTTTCCGTGGCCTTGCCCCGTACCGCCAGCTCGTTCAGGCCGTCGTGCGTGATGTAGCGCATCTCGGTAACCGTGGTGTCGGGTTGCTCCAGGCTAAGCCGCACCTCGGGCGCCACCGTCATGCCGCGGTGCAACCCCCACACATCGAGCGAAAGTACGAAAGCGCTGCCCGCCGGATAACCGCCCGCGGGAACGAAATCGAAATACACCCCGTTGTAGGGCGCCTGCGGAAGGAAAGTGAGATACGAAAAGCGGTTCCATACATTCACCGAATCCCGGTTCGACGAGGGAGAGGCATCCGGCTGAATGTCGCCCAAATCCTTTTTACGCTGGTTCAATTCGGCCAGTACCACGTCGTACACCTTCATGTACACATCTAGGTTACGCCCGTACCAAACCAGCGAACTGTCGTATTCGGCCTGCGTAATGCCGTGCTTTTCAAAAACCGAGCGGAACAAAGCCTCTTTCTTTCCCGCATCGGCATATTCCTTGTAATTGGTGCCGATTACCGCCTCGGCCAGTTGCATATCCACCAGCACGTCCTTCATTTTGCGTTCGGAAAGCACGCCCGACGGCGCTTTGCTACAGGCTGCCGCGAAAACCAGCAACAACCCGAAGCCCAGGAAACGAACCGGATTAAGCCTCTTTTGCATGTTTCTTCATTTCTTCTTTGGAAAGGCTTTCCGACAGCGTGCGACGGTAAAAAAGAATCAGGATAAACACCCCGACGCAAATAGCGGAATCGGCCAGGTTGAAAATAGGCCGGAAAAACACGAACTCCTTGCCTCCCCAGAAAGGAACCCAATCGGGCAATACGGTTTGGATGAGCGGGAAATAAAACATATCCACCACCTTGCCGTGCAGCCACGAAGCGTATCCGCCCCCGGCCGGCATAAAAGTAGCCACCTGGCCGTAGCTGTGGTCGAAAACCACCCCGTAAAAAACCGAGTCGATAATATTTCCGACAGCGCCCGCCAGAATCAGCGCGATACAAGCGATGTAGCCGAATCGATAATTCTGCTTCACCAGCCGGAACAAATAGTAGCCGATAAAGCCCACCGCCACGATACGGAACACCGACAGGAACAACTTGCCGATTACCTCGATTCCGAAAGCCATGCCGGGATTCTCGGTAAAATACAGGTAAAACCACTTGGTTACCTCGATGCTGTCGTGTAATTGCAAATGCGTTTTAATCCATATCTTAAGCACCTGGTCGGCCACCAATACGAGTAGTACGATCAGCACCGCACCCCATCCTTTCGAAAATTTCATCTCCTCTTTCCGGTTTTTTAAATTGATTAGTGAAAAAACAATTCGACAACGGGGAAGGAGACTGGCTCCCGCCGGATTGTCGAATCGCCGTATACGCTCCGTTTATACGATTCCGTTACTTGGCTCCGTTCATCTTCGCTTCGATACTCAACGTAGCGTGCGGTACCGCGCGCAGCCGTTCTTTCGGAATCAGCTTGCCCGTTTCGCGGCAAATCCCGTACGTTTTATTCTCGATCCGGATCAACGCCACTTCGAGGTTCTGGATAAACTTCATCTGGCGCTGGGCCAACCGGCCGGCCTCTTCTTTCGACAGCGTAGCCGCCCCTTCTTCCAACACCTTGAAAGTAGGCGACGTATCGGTAATATCGTTTCCGTCGGAATTCATCACCGCCGCCTTCAACAACTCGTAATCCTTCTTGGCCTTTTCAAGTTTTTCGAGAATGATAGCGCGGAACTCTTCCAGTTCGGCATCCGAATATCTTGTTTTTTCTGCCATGACTCTTAAATTTTTAGGTTCAACAATAAAGAACAGGTTACCCTCTTTCCGGACGGTGTCCAAATATAAGGAATATTCTTCATATCCGTTCAAAGAGCGGGTAATTTTTAGCTATATTAATCAAGCCTTCGACACTTTGACCCGTACCTTGAAATCCTCGAAATCGAGTTCGGTAGCGTCGTCGTCGTCGAGCTTGTTCACGATAATCAGGTTGGCCGCGAGCACCTGGTTGGCGATGTAGGCGGTATATTCCTCCACGGCATCGTCGATTTGCTCCGACGAAAGCACCTTTACGTTCACCTTGTCGGTAATCTCGTAGCCGTTGGCCTTACGCACGTTCTGGATGCGGTTCACCAACTCGCGGGCGAGCCCTTCGCGGCGGAGCGCATCGGTTACGGTAATGTCGAGCGCCACCGTGAGCTTCCCTTCGTTGGCTACCAGCCAGCCCGGAATATCTTCCGAGATAATTTCCACGTCGGCCAGTTCCACCACGGCATCCTGCCCGTCGATGCGGAACGCGAACGTTCCCTGCCGCTCGAAAGCGGCGATATTTTCCTGCGACATGCCCTGGATGGCCGCCGCCAGTTGCTTCATAATCTTGCCGTAACGCGGGCCGAGCTTCTTGAAATCGGGCTTCACCTTCTTTACCAGCACGCCCGCACCGCTATCGACGAACTTCAGTTCCTTTACGTTCACCTCGTTCAGCACCAGCTCCTTCACGGCTTCGATGTTTTCCTGCTGGCGGGCGTCGGCCACCGGCACCATCAGGGTTTGCAACGGCTGGCGCACCTTGATGCCCACCTTCCGGCGCAACGCCAGTACCATCGACGACATATCCTGCGCAATCTGCATCCGCTCCTCCAGATTCTTGTCGATCATTTCCGCGTTTCCCACCGGGAAATCCGCCAGGTGTACCGATTCGGCCCGGTCGCGTCCGGTAACGGCCGTCAGGTCAGCGTACAACCGGTCGGCGTAGAACGGCGCAATCGGCGCCATCAGCTTAGCCACGGTTTCGAGGCATGTATACAGCGTTTGGTAAGCCGAGAGCTTGTCGGCGGTAAACTCGCCTCCCCAGAAACGGCGACGGTTGAGCCGCACGTACCAGTTGCTCAGGTTATCGTTTACGAAATCGGAGATAGCCCGTCCGGCGCGTGTAGGCTCGTAGGCGGCGTAAAACGCATCCACCTCCTGCACCAGCGAGTTGAGCAGCGACAGAATCCAACGGTCGATTTCCGGGCGTTCGGCCAGCGGAATATCGGCTTCCTTGTACTCGAACCCGTCGACATTGGCATACAAAGCGAAGAACGAATAGGTGTTGTACAGCGTGCCGAAGAATTTACGGCGCACCTCTTCGATTCCGTCTACGTCGAACTTGATATTGTCCCACGGCGAGGCGTTGGTAATCATATACCAGCGCAACGGGTCGGAACCGTATTTGTCGATGGTTGCGAACGGGTCGACGGCATTGCCCAGGCGCTTCGACATCTTGTTGCCGTTCTTGTCGAGCACGAGGCCGTTCGATACCACGGCTTTATACGCCACGCTATCGAAAATCATCGTGGCCAGCGCATGCAGGGTAAAGAACCAGCCGCGCGTTTGGTCTACCCCTTCCGCGATAAAATCGGCCGGGTAAATCGAGCGGTTGTCGAACGCTTCCTTATTCTCGAACGGATAATGGATTTGCGCGTACGGCATGGCGCCCGAGTCGAACCACACGTCGATGAGGTCGGTTTCGCGCTTCATCGGCTGCCCCGATTCCGACAACAGGATGATGTCGTCGACATGCGGACGGTGCAAGTCGATTCGTTCGTAGTTTTCTTTCGTATATTCGCCCGGACGGAATCCTTCGAACGGATTGTTTTCCATCAGGCCGGCTTTCACCGATTTTTCTATTTCGTTGTAAAGCTCTTCCACCGAGCCGATGCATTTCTCTTCCGAGCCGTCTTCGGTACGCCAAATCGGGAGTGGCGTGCCCCAGTAGCGGCTACGCGAGAGGTTCCAGTCTTGCAGGTTTTCGAGCCATTTGCCGAACCGACCGGTACCGGTCGATTGCGGTTTCCAGTTAATCGTATCGTTCAGCTCCATCATCCGTTCGCGGCAGGCCGTGGTGCGGATAAACCAACTGTCGAGCGGGTAATACAGCACCGGCTTGTCGGTACGCCAGCAATGCGGATAATTGTGCACGTGCTTTTCGATGCGGAACACCCGGTTCTGCACCTTCAGCATCATGCACAGGCTGATGTCGAGCGTTTCGTCTTTATCCGTCAGGTTCGCGTCGTAGGCGTTCTTCACGTAGCGTCCGGCAAACGGGTCGTAATCGGCCGCGTTCATCGAGCGTTGCACGAATTCGGGGTCGAGGTCTTCGAGCAGGTAGAACTTACCCGTCAAATCCACCATCGGACGGCGGTTGCCGTCTTTATCCGTTACCATCAGCGGCGGAACGCCGTTGGCTTTGGCCACCCGGTTATCGTCGGCGCCGAACGTAGGCGCGATATGCACGATGCCGGTACCGTCTTCGGTGGTAACGAAATCGCCGGTAATCACCCGGAAAGCTCCTTCGCCCGGGTCGACCCACGGCACCAACTGCTCGTATTTCATTCCTTCCAGTTCGGAGCCTTTCCACTCGGCTACCACGCGGTACGGAACGAGTTTTTGCCCCTGCTCGTACGCTTCCAGCGGAAGCTCGGCCGCTTTGGGGTTGAAATAGGCTTCGAGCCGGTCTTTTCCCAGCACCACGGTTACCGGCATGCCGGTATAGGGGTTGTACGTTTGCACCGCCACGTAGGTGATGTTCGGCCCTACGCAAAGCGCCGTATTCGACGGAAGCGTCCACGGCGTGGTAGTCCAGGCCAGGAAAAACGGCTCGCCGAACTGCGCCATCTCCGGCAGCGGGTCCGAAATACGGAACTGGGCCGTGCAGGTAGTATCCTTCACGTCTTTGTAACAACCCGGCTGGTTCAGCTCGTGGGTGCTCAGGCCGGTGCCCGCAGCGGGCGAATAAGGCTGGATGGTGTAGCCCTTGTATAGCAAACCCTTCTTATACAGCTCTTTCAGCAAATACCAAAGGGTTTCGATATAGCGGTTATCGTAGGTGATGTAGGGGTCGGACATATCCACCCAATAGCCCATTTTCCGGGTCAGGTCTTCCCATTCCTTCGTAAACTTCATCACCTCTTTCCGGCAGGCCGCGTTGTAATCGGCCACCGATATTTTCTTGCCGATGTCTTCTTTCGTAATGCCCAACGACTTTTCAACGCCCAGTTCCACAGGCAACCCGTGAGTGTCCCAGCCGGCTTTGCGCTTTACCTGGTACCCTTTCATGGTTTTGTAGCGGCAGAAAATATCCTTGATCGACCGGGCAATCACGTGGTGGATTCCGGGCATCCCGTTGGCCGAAGGAGGCCCTTCGTAAAACACGAACGAAGGGTGCCCCTCGCGTGTTTCGAGACTCTTCCGGAAGATGTCGTGTTCGTTCCACTTCTTCAGAACCTCCCGGTTTATTTCCGACAGGTCGAACTGTGAATATTCGGCGAATTTCGTACTCATACCCTTGTATTTATCTTGCTTTTGAAAAATTGTCGCAAAGGTAAGGTTTTTATTCAAGAATGTCAACAGTATCGAGGGGGATAATTTATTTTTGTACGGTTCGCGCCGCATTTCCGCGCCAATCCGGCAGGGTCTTTCGCGTGCGGGCCGGCTCCCTTTCCGCGCTTCCGTGCAGCGTTTTTTCCGGTGGATGCCGGAGAAAAACCGGATGGTGCTGCATACAATCTGTATTCGCAGGCTGCGAATATAAATTCGCAAGCTGCGGATATATATCCGTAGGTTGCGGATTTATATCCGTAGGCTAAGAATTTATATCCGCAGGCTAAGGATATAGTTTTTTTGCTTGCGGAACAAAGAAAGACTGGGCGGGAAACGGTTTTTTCCGGGTAAGGAAAGGCGGTATGCCGGCAAAACCGTTTCCATGTGTTTTTTTCGAGCTGATAGGAAAAGCGAAAAGGGGCAGTGCGCATGCACGCGCATCTTCTCTTCTTTCTTCTTTTTTCTTTTTCTTTTCTTTCCTTTTCTTTTGTAGGGTTTCGGTAACGCAAACGGGGGTTTTAGTAACATAAAGGGGGGTTTACGTAACGAAAACCCCGGTTTATGCAACGTAAAGCGCATGCATGTAACGAAAACCCGGGTTAATGTAACAGAAACCCCCGTTTATGTAACATTAACCCCGGATACCGTAACGTAAACCCGGGTTCACGTTACGTGTTTCGCTTATCGGAAATGCAGCGAACGAATCTTTTTTCCTCAGCCCGATACGACCGCCAAATCCCTTCACAAAAAACATACATAAAAAGCAGCCGACACACAAAAACAGCCCTAAAAAAGGCGACGCGACGCCTTCCTTCCGAAGAAGGGAGAAGCGCCTCGCCGCCCGGTTCCCTACCCCTTCCTGCGGGATAAAGGAGGTGCATGAAACCGTATACCTGCGTACTCGTACGGTTCCGCCTTCTATTTCAACTCCGCCAGCACGAGCGGAATCAATTCGGGTACCGCGTGCTCGTCTTGCGCCGTATAGAAGTTCTTATCGGCCGTGACCGGCTGCCCCGAAACAATCCCTTTCCGGATGGCGGGCTGTGCCAACGGATGAAGCGACAACCCGACTTGTTCCGTAACGCCGGCCAGCTCGAAAATCAACCCGGCTGCACAATGACCTATCATCGTTTTTCCTTGCTGCGCAAACTCGCGTACCACCTGCATCAAATCCTGGTTATACGGTTCCGAAGCGTGTTGGGCGAATACGGGCACCGCATCTCCGCAGGCAAATACCAGGGCGTCGTACTCGCCGGCGCGTCCTTTGAGGTTCGCTATTACATTGTCGGCAACCAGGTCGATTCCGGAGTTGGTACGGATTCGGTTCGTGTCTGCCACGGCAAATACGGTATAATCCACTCCGTTTTCAAAAAAGGCTTCCAAATACTGGAACAAACCGGCGCCGTTTACCGGATTCACAGCCAATACGGCTACTTTCTTTCCCATAATCGTTTTTTTTAATGTGACAATAGTTATTATTCGTAAGTTTGTTACCTTTGTTTCGAAATACTGAAAACAAAGATACAGGTCGGCGCCGGTTCAAAAAAGAACGTACGGAGCTGTAAGTTAGTTACCTGTTTGTTAGTTTCGGTGGCTTCCAACCGAATAGGAAAAGTATAAAAGATGCAAAATTTTCATCCCGCCGCCGTTTGCCCGATACGCGACATCCTGAGCCGCATCAGCAGCAAGTGGAGCATGCTGGTACTGGCTACGCTGTACGCCAACGGCACGCTCCGGTTCAACGACGTACAGAAAAGCATCGGCGACATTTCGCAGCGGATGCTGGCCGTTACGCTCAAATCGTTGGAGGCCGACGGCCTGGTGAGCCGCCGGGTTTACCCGGAAGTGCCTCCGCGCGTGGAATACAAGCTCACCGAACGGGCGCTCACCCTGATTCCGTTACTGGACGACCTGGTGGATTGGGCAATGGCGAACGGCAACGGGATTATGGAACACCGGGAACGCAGCCGGTAAAAACGAAAGGCGGAAAGCCTGTAAAACCGGCGGCAAACGGCCGGCTATTTCAATCGAACGACATGGAAAAAATCAAAATCGACTCGACGGAACATCCGTTGTACACAGCATTTAAGGAGGTATATGCGGGAAGTTTCCCCGTTTTCGAGCAACGTACGGAAGCGCAGCAACGAGCGGCTTTTAAGGATGCGGCATACCGGTTGACGGCATATACGGAAAACGGAGCGCTCACCGGATTTATAGCATACTGGATATTCGGTGATTACGTGTATATCGAGCATTTCGCGATGAGCCCGGCGGTACGGGGCAAAGGATACGGCAGCCGGATACTGAACGATTTTATTTCCGGCACCCCGCGCACCGTATTGCTCGAAATCGACCCGGTAACCGACACCGTTTCGGCCGCCCGGCTGCGGTTTTACGAACGGTGCGGCTTCCACACGAACGAATACCGGCATATCCATCCGCCTTATCGGGAAGGATACGCCGGGCACCCGTTGGTAGTTTTATCTTCAGGCCGCCCGCTAACGCCTGACGAATACGCGCAGTTCGCCCGCTACCTGACGGAAACGGTAATGAAGCAGGTGGAGGATTCTTTTTAAAAAAGTGCCATTTTTAGCGAACGAGCGTTAGCCCTTGAACTTTTTTCGCTTCGTTTTTTTTGCCTAAATCCCTCACGCTCGACATTATCCAAACAAGTTTGGCTACTGCCTTACTTACCCGGGATTTTCTTTGTTTCGTTTCTTTGGTTCAAGCCAAAAGTACATGACAAAAATAAAATTCAGACAGAAGAACAGACGAGAAGAAAGACTGCAAGCCCCTACCTAACGGGCGCGGAAAGACACCGGCCACTTTGTATAGACAGCAGTTTGACCGTATTGTATAACGCCGGCCTCGTCGTATGGAACCCCGGGCCTCGGGCGATGAGCGTTAAGCAGCACGGCTGAAAGAGAGCGTTAAAAAAGCCACGCTGTTTGAGCTTCCTTCGGGAAGCGAGTTCGGGGCTTTTAGCGAACGAAAGCCGGGATGTAGCGAAGCGGACGTAGCCCTTGACTTTTTCTTTGTTTCGTTTCTTTTGCGTCAAGGCAAAAGAAATGAAAACCCGCCGTGGTAACGGCCTAAAGCAGCCCGGTAAGGAGGAAAGCCAGCCTTCGCAAGAAAGCCGAGTTTTCTTCAAAAGTTCTTTTTTAAAAAGAACCGCCCACTTCGTATGGAACCCCGGGCCTCGGGCGATGAGCGTTAAGCAGCATGGCTGAAAGAGAGCGTTAAAAAAGCCACGCTGTTTGAGCTTCCTTCGGGAAGCGAGTTCGGGGCTTTTAGCGAACGAAAGCCAGGATGTAGCGAAGCGGACGTAGCCCTTGACCTTTTTTGCTTCGTTTTTTGGGTCAAGCCAAAAAATGAAGACCGCCGGTAGGCGCCGTCAGCAGACGCCTTCGCGGCGAGCGAAAAAGCCAGCCTTCGCAAAAAAAGCCGCTTTTTCTTCAAAAGTTCTTTTTAAAAAGAACCCGCCGCCTCCAACAGCAACGGCTTCAGCCGCGCCGTCCACAAATCGTATCCCGTTTGGTTCATATGCAAGTTATCCGGCTTGAAAATATCCCGGCGCAGCACACCCGAACCGTCGTACATACACGCAGCCACATCCACGTACGTAACCCCGTCGGTGACACCCGCGTACTCTTCGAGCAAGGCATTTATCGCCCGTTGCTTCGGGAGAATCGATTCGCGGGCATACGAAGGCTTGAAAGAAAGCACATATACCGGAACACCCGGGTAATCGCGCCGGAGCCTTTCGAGGAATACGCGGAAGAAATCGAACGTTTGAAACACCGTCAGGTCTTCCCGGCTGCCGCTCAAATCGTTCTCCACGTACAGCACGATGCTCCGGGGATGGTACCCCCGCGCAATCACATCGTAGTTATAAAGCATATCGCGGATAGCCGCACCCCCGTACGAACGCCGGATAATCTTTAGGGGCGCCATATCGGCCACGATGTTATCCCACATGTTGATAGACGAACTACCCAGGAACAACACGTCGCAACCCTTATCCGCGAGCCGCCTGTTCTCGTCGGCATACCGGTCGATGTCGGCCTGGTAACGGGTAATCCACCCGAGCGCATCGGCATGTTCCGCGCGGAGGCACTCGCTCAGCCGCACGGAATCCGGCCCTACCTGCCCTTGCATGCCGAACGGCAGACACAACAAAGCCGCCAGCAAAAAGAAAGCCTTTTTTATCCGGCCGGCCAACGGCGCTTTCCGTTCATCCGGCCCAATCCTTTTCTTCTCCATCTATTTCCCTCTTTTTATTCGATTGTTACGCTTACCAGCACCGGGTTGTGGTCCGACAAATAGCCCGTTTCGGGCTTATCCCCGATTACCCGGTACTTGTTCACCCGCACCGTCCCGCTTACAAACACATAATCGAGCAACACCCGCTCGTCGCCCTGCAACCGGCCGAAGTCGTGGAAGCTCCACGAAGGGCCGTACACCACAGGCGAAACGGCGCGGCTGTCGGCCATGCCGCCTTCGGTAAGGATACGTACCGGCTCGGAACCGGGCGCGCCGTTAAAATCGCCCGTGAGAATAACCGGAAGACCCGGCGCCAGCTCTTGCGCTTTCGCCAGCAACAACTTCGCCCCTTCGCGCCGGGCTACTTCCCCCAAATGGTCTAAATGCGTGTTGATGCAGAAGAGCTTCTTGCCGGTTTTCCGGTCGTTCAACACCGCCCAGGTAGCGATGCGCTCGCAGGCGGCATCCCACCCTTTCACGCCGATTTCGGCAGGCGTTTCGCTCAAAGCGAAGTTACCTTGTTCCAGCAAATCGAAGCGGCCGGTTTTAAAAAACAGCGAACAATACTCGCCCTTTTCCTTGCCGTCGGCACGCCCTACGCCCAGCGCCGTGTACTGCGGCAACCGTTCTTTCAAATCGGTTAACTGGTTGTGCACCACCTCCTGCATCCCGATGAGGTCGGGCTCGTAATACCGTATCATATCCGCAGCGTTCTCTTTCCGGTGCGTCCAGGCGTTCAGGCTGTCGGAGGCCACATCCAGCCGGATGTTGAACGTCATCACCTCCACCGGCGCCTGTTCCCGGCTACCGCACGAAACGGCCAGCAGGGAGCACAACACACATATATTATATATATACAACTTGTTCATCCGCTTATTCGGTTAAGGTAAAACCCGCTTTCTTCACCGCCTGGCTGTTGCCGCCTATCATCACTTCGAAATCGCCCGGCTCGCATACATAGCGGAGGTCGTAATCGTAAAACTTCAACAGTTCGGGCGTGATGCGGAAAGATACGTCTTTCGATTCGCCCGCTTTCAGGAACACTTTGCGGAACCCCTTCAGTTCCTTTACCGGACGCGTGATGCTTCCCACCAGGTCGCGGATATACAACTGCACCGTTTCCGTGCCGTCGCGGCTGCCCGTATTGGTAACCCGCACCGTGGCCGTAAGCTCCCCGCCGGGGCCGATAGCCGGTTTATCCAGCGTAACGTCGCCGTAGCCGAACGTGGTATAGCCCAGGCCGTAGCCGAACGGGTAAAGCGGCTCGTTGGTTACATCGAGGTAGTTGCTGCGGAACTTCTCGAACCACTTGCCTTCGGCCAGCGGACGGCCGGTATTTTTATGGCTGTAATACAAAGGAATCTGCCCCACGTTCTGCGGGAACGTCATGGTAAGCCGGCCGCCGGGGTTCGCATCGCCGAACAACACGTCGCCGATGGCGTACGCCGCTTCGCTGCCTCCGAACCAGACGTTCAGGATAGCCGGCACATGCTCGTTCTCCCACGTAAGCACCAACGGACGCCCCGTGAACAACACCAGCACGACCGGCTTGCCGGTTTCGAGCAGCCGGGTCAGCAAAGCGCGCTGCACGTCGGGCAACTCCAAATCGGTACGGCTGCTACTCTCGCCGCTCATTTCGGACGATTCGCCCAGCGCGGCTACAATCACATCGGCGCCGGAAGCCACCTGCAACGCTTCGTCGAGCAACTCCTTATCGGTACGGCCGTCGCGACCGAGGCTGCGACCGAACATCGTGGCCCGTTCTTCGTAAGCGGCGTCGCTCATCAGGTTGCTCCCTTTGGCATACACTACGTCGGCGCGGCTACCCAATACCTCGCGCAACCCGGTTACGAGCGACGGGATGCGGTCGAGCCGCGCCGCCACGCTCCAGGTGCCCGCCATGTTTTCGCCGGCTTCGGCCAACGGTCCTATCACGGCCACCTTTCCTTGCTTCTTCAACGGGAGCAGGTTGCCTTCGTTCTTCAGCAACACGAAGCTTTCCGCGGCAATCCGGCGGGCTTCGGCCCGATGTTCCGGCGTGTAAATATCGCGGGCCGGACGCTTCGAATCGGTATATTTATACGGATTATCGAACAAGCCCAGTTTGTATTTCGCTTCCAGAATGCGGCGACACGCCGTATCCACCGCCTTTTCGGATATTTTTCCTTCCGCGATGGATTTTTTGAGTGTTCCCAGAAAGCCTTCGCTTACCATATCCATATCCACGCCGGCGTTTAAGGCGCGGGCCGAAACCGTGGGCAGGTCGCCGATGCCGTGGGGTACCATCTCGGCAATGCCGGTAAAGTCGGTTACCACGAAACCGTCGAACCCCCATTGCTTGCGGAGCAAGTCGGTAAGCAACCACTTGTTGGCCGTGGCCGGAACGCCGTCTATCTCGTTAAACGAAGCCATCACGCTCCCCGCACCGGCTTCGACAGCCGCTTTGTAAGGCGGCATGTATTCGTTGAGCATGCGGAGCCGGCTCATATCTACCGTGTTGTAATCGCGGCCGGCTTCAGAGGCGCCGTACAGGGCGAAATGTTTTACGCAGGCCAGGATTTCGTCGTCGGAACTCATGTCCTTTCCCTGATAGCCGCGCACCATCGCTTTCGCGATTTCGGAAGCCAGGAACGCATCTTCGCCGCATCCTTCGGAAGCACGGCCCCAGCGGGCGTCACGGCATATATCCACCATGGGGCTGAATGTCCAGCAAATGCCGTCGGCGCTGGCTTCGACGGCAGCGATGCGCGCCGACTTCTCTACCGCCTCCATATCCCAGGTACACGACAATCCCAACGGGATGGGGAATACCGTTTCGTACCCGTGAATCACATCCATGCCGAACAGCAACGGGATTTTGAGGCGGCTCTCTTCCACCGCCAGCCGTTGCACTTCTTTTATCTTATCCACTCCTTTCAGGTTGAACAAGCCCCCCACTTCGCCTTTGCGAATCCGCCCGGCTACATCGCTGCTCTTCGCCTGGCCGGTCACGATGTCGCCCGTTACCGGCAGGTTCAATTGCCCGATTTTTTCATCGAGGGTCATCTTTCCCATCAGGTTATCGATAAACCGGTCCATTTCCGTGCGGCCGCACTGCGGCGCGGCCATAGCCACGATAGCCGAGGCCATCGCAGCAGCAGTAACTAAAAATTTACCTACTCTCATACTATACTTTGTTTTTAACGTGTTTCTTATTCGGTTACGGTAAAACCGAGTTTCGCGAGGCCGTCTCGTATTTCGGGGCAACTCATAAACAGCCGCCACAGCAAGCCGGTGCGGTGGTTTTCAATCATCGGGGCAATCGGGCACTGGTCGATGGCTAAGTAGTGCGGCACCGTCCAGCGCTTATCCGGCGAAAAGGCATCGTAGAAGCCGTATTTGCCCCAAATCCATTCGCCTTGCCCGTAAAATCCTTTCAACGCGGCCATCGACTCGTTCGGCGTGTAGGGAAACGACGACAAGGCGGCGGTAGGCGTTATCACGCCCAAATCGTTTCCGGGGCTGTGCGCCGCGTACCCGTTTACGGAGTAGCTCGCCGTAAGCCCCCAGCAATCGGGGCCGTATCCTGCATATCCGTGGGGATTGGCTACGCAATAACGGTAATCGCTCAGGGCATGGTTGCGCACCACATCCCAGTAACCGGCATACCGGTCGGTAAGGTGGCGCGGGTCGAGCCCGATATAGGAATAGTGCGCCCAGAACAAAGGGCCTCCCTCCGCTTCCGCGCCGTTATGCCTGAGCTCCAGCTTACACCCGTGTGGAGCGGCGTTGCTCCGGATGCCGCCGCTGCGCGCCCAGCCTGCGTGGTAACACTCGGCCGGAATGCCGTGCGTGGGGGAAGAGGCTGCCAATATATACGTAATCAGGCACTCGTTGTACCCTTCTAACGGGAAGTTCATTTCCCATCCGTAGTTGGGCGACCAGTGCCAGTACAGCACGTTCTGGCCGCCGTTGCGGTACCAGTCGAATTCCATTCCGCGCCAAAGCTCGTCGATGCTGGCTGCCAGCGCTTGTTCGCGGGCGTTGCCGTCGCGCATGTACTGGCGTACGCACAACAGGCTTTGCATCAGGAAACTGCTCTCTACCAGGTCGCCTCCGTCGTCTTTCTGTCCGAAAGGCTTTACCCGGCCCGTGGAGCCGTGCAGCCAATGCGGCCATACGCCGTGGAACCGGTCGGCTTTCGCTAAGTAATCCGTGATTTTCTCCAAACGCGCCACCCCTTCTTCGCGTGTGATGAATTTCCGCTCCATCGCTACCAGCAGCCCGGCTATGCCGAATCCGCTGCCGCCTACGGTTATCACGTCTTCATCCTGCTCGGGATAGTTTCCGTCGAGGTGAATGCGCTCGCGGGCCAGCCCGGAGGTTTCTTCGGCGCCGTCCCACATATAATTGAAGTGCACTTGCTGGATGTAATCGAGAAACTCCTCGTCGCCGGCGAACGTGTCGGGACGAGCCGGTTCGGTACCGGTTGCCGGGCGGCCGCTTTTCTCCGTGCAGGCACAGAGCGCCAGCAACGTGGCGACCACGCCGGCTGTAACTTGTTTTATCATTTTTATTAAGTGTTTAGCGCCGGTTCAAATGCCCCCGCCCGGTGTTGAAAATTGCTTGCGAAAAAACCCGGCATGTACCGGCAAAAGCAGGATACGAATCGGTACGGGGATAATTTAAACAGGCTCTTATTCCGATGAATCGATTTATGGTTTCACTACCTTCGACAGCGCCGACCGACCGGATTCGCCGAGCGCTTCGATGGCGAAGTAATAAACGGTATCGCGGTCGAGGCCGCGGAAATCGTACCGGTTCGCTCCGTTTACGGTAATGCTGTTATAGAGCTTATCGGGTGCGATGCCGTAGTAGATAACGTATCCGTAGGCGTACGGAACGGCCTCCCACGAAATCATCGCGTTCCGCTTATCCTGTTTATCGCGCGCCACCCGGAAGCCCTTTACCGGCGCCGGCTGTTCACCGCCGGCCGAGCCGAACACGCGAAACCCGGAAAGGCAGAAGTTGCCTGACGGCACATGCAGGTTTTCCATCTTGAGGTAACGGGCTTCCAACGGTTCGCGCAGTTCCACGTAATCGTGCGGCACGTCGCGGTCGTTGTCGCTTTTATCTACTGCCAGCGTCCAGTCGGCGCCGTTGTCGCTGGCATAGATGCGGTACTGGTAATACACATCGGCTGCGCGGTTGTATTGCACGGTGTTGCGGTCGTAAAAGTTTACCTGGATAGCCTGTATCTGTTTTACCGCGCCGAGGTCGATTTCCATCCACTCGCCGGGCTGGCCGGTCCGGGCCGACCAGCAGGTACGCATATTCTCGTCGGTGAGGTTCGAGGCCGTATAGATGCTGTCGGTACTCGACACCGTTACAGGTTTGCGGTACGAAAGGAGCATCCAGCCGGTAAACCGGTCGGCGGGGTTCGTGATATCGGAATCGGCATTCCATACAGGATAATCGCCGAACGCAGTGGCGCTGTACATTACGCCGTCGGGGTCGAATGCCGTAGGATAGAGCCCGATGCGCCGCTCGAACTTGTATTTTCCGGACAACATGCACGTGCCTGCGTGCCAGTAATTCCCTTTCGTATCGCGGAACGTGCCGCCGTGCCCTACCCCTTGCACGAATCCGCCGGGCTTATAACTCATCGGGTTGTGCTTCTGGTAAGTGAACGGCCCTAAGGGCGAATCGCCCATATATACGCCGTCGGCATACACCTTGAACTCGGTACCCGGCGCTCCGTACTGGAAGTAATACTTTCCGTCGTGCTTGGTTATATACGCCCCTTCGGTAAAGGGGCGCAACGTTACCTCGTCGTCGTTGTTCATGCCGAAACGTTCCCAGCCGTGTTCTTCGGGACGGAGCATCACCACGTCGTGAATCTTGCTTACCGGGCGGAAATCGTCGCGGCTCACTTCCACGGCCTTGAGGGGATACTCGTTGCTGGAACCGTAATAGAGATACAGCCGGCCGTCGTCGTCGAGGAACAGGTACGGGTCCCACGAGGGCAACGTATTCCGTTCGATAGCGCGCCTGAAGCGCCCCGACTTCGGGTCGGTGCTGTACCATACGGGCAATCCTTCGTAGGTGGAACCGGTATAGAACAACGTATCCCCGCTTACGAAGGCGGCCGGCGCGCACAAATCGTCGTCGGTGGGATAACGTTGGAAAGAAGCGGGCACGAAATCCCAGTCGCTCAGGTTCTTCGAGTAATGGAAACCACCCTGGTTGGTCGAGAATAAAAGATACTCGTTATCATACACTACGCCCATCGGGTCGGCTGCCGAGCGGAACGCCCCGTTCGCCTTTACATTATGGTTATAAGGCTCGTAGTTGTAACTTATGTTCAACGGGTTGCAGAACGTACGGGTAGCCGCATCGGCCGGGTCGTACCAGCGGGTTGCCCGGGCAGCCCGGCGCGTTACAGGCTGCCGGTTGCTTTCGGGTTGCAGCAGGATGTTTACTTCCCGGTCGGCAGCGGCGCGTTGTACGTGGGCGAAGGCTTTTCCCGGATAATACACGTAGAGGTGCAAATCGGTATCGGATGCCTTGAGCCGGTAACGCCCCGAGGCATCCGTATTATTATGCACCGGGCTGGCGAAAAACATCACGGTGGCTCCTTCGAGCGGAGTACCCTGCTCGTCGGTAACGGTTCCGGTAATCTCGTATTGGTTTACTACGGGGATGTAATACTCGCTTACCTGTCCCTTTACCAACCTGACCGAATCGCCCGGCGCCCGGGTGTTTGCCGCCTGGGCCGAAAGCGTCAGGGCGGTACAGAGCAACATCGTTGTTAGTATTCTTTTCATTTATATTATGTATTTATAGATAATCAGG
>DBGBSM010000106.1:0-7308 GCA_048468815.1 Parabacteroides sp. | reverse complement strand
GCGAAGTTAATAAAACGAACAGCATACGGCATGTAAAAACGGATAAGCCGTATACAAATACATTATTAGTTATTGTATGTACCTAAAAATCGGTAATTTGTTTTCATGTTGAACCGGATTGTCGAGCTAATTCGATTTGATTAGCAACATCTCTGCGGAGAAACTGTTGCCAAGATAGTGTGAGCCGGGCGCAGAAGCGAAACTCGCTTCCATTCTGCCGGAACGCTCCCTATCTTCGCTTTTCTGGAGCTCAGATAGTGCAAACCGAGAGCAGAAGCAAACTTGTTTGATTATGCCGAGGCGCAGCCTATCTTCGCGTTCTTGTGGCAAAGGTAGTGCAAACCGAGAGCAGAAGCAAACTATGTTTGATTATGCCGAGGCGCAGCCTATCTTCGCTTTTCTGAGGCAAAGGTAAGAAAGTATTTCTACTTTCAAGGAGTTTTGTCGAAAAACTTTACCACAAATGCGTAGCGGGTGGTTTTGTCGATCCGGAAACGGTTATCGGTGCGTTCACCTATGATCCAGACGATTTCTTTTCCGCTGCAAAGCAACCAGCAGTTTTCTTTTTGCGTCCGGCTGAATTTGCGGTCGGAAAAATAATCGCTCAGTTTTTTGCTTCCCTTCATGCCGAACGGTACGAACCGGTCGCCCGCCTGCCAGCGGCGCAACGTAAGCGGAAATGTAAGCTTGTCGAAATCGAAACATCCGGTCGATTGATTCTTTTCGATGGCAAACCCTTCGCCGGCATCCGCTTTCCGGAACGAAAGCCGGATAGGATACTCCAGCCGCTCCGTGGCGGAAGTTATGGTATAAACAACGGGCTCTTCGGGTTTGTTTAGCGAAAGAACCAGAAAATCACGGTCTTTCACGATGCGATGGGTGGGCGAGTAAAACAGTTTGCCCGGCTCTGCGGCAAGCGAGCGGAACAAGTCGTCGGTTACCGGCCGCGAGAAACCGTACGGCCGTAACAACTCGTACAGCACGGTTTTAGGCGCCGGATAAGTTAGGAGCGCCGCTATTTCGAGTTTCTCCCCCTGCCATACCTTCCGGCGCGCTTCTTCTGTTACGTACCGGTATATTTCCTCGGCATCCGCCAGGTGCTCGGCCGTGCGGGCAATCGACGTCCGCGCCGCCGGACTGATTTTTTCCAGCAAAGGCAATACGCGCAACCGGATAAAATTCCGGGTGTAGGCATCCGATAAATTGCTGCTGTCGGTAATATAAGGCAGGCCGTGCCGGGTTACGTAGTCCACTATATCCGATCGGCTCGCAACTAACAGCGGCCGTACGATATATCCGTTGCGCGGGCGCATTCCCCGCAGGCCGCGCAAGCCGGTGCCGCGCAGCAGGTTGAGCAGTACCGTTTCGATGTTGTCGTCGCGGTGGTGAGCTACGGCTATGGCCTGCGCCCCGTGCGCTTCGCGTACCTCTTCGAACCAGCGGTACCGGAGTTCGCGGGCAGCCATTTCCACCGATAAGCGGTGTTCGCGCGCATACGCCTCCGTATCGAAATCCGTTTTCACGAACGGTACGGCGTACCGGAGCGCCGTTTGCCGCGCATGCGCCTCGTCGCACTCCGATTCGTCGCCGCGCAAATGGAAATTGCAATGCGCCGCGATGCACGGATACCCGGCGGCTACCAGCAAATCGAGCAGGGCCACCGAGTCGGCGCCCCCGCTCAATCCCACGATGACCGGGCGGGCGGGGAGGAGCAGTTTCTTTTCGGCTATATACGAGCGGATGGCTGAAAGTAACATGGCTGTTCGGTTTAAAGCGGATAGTCGGTGGGCCGGAAAACAGAAAAGGAGCATTTCAATATACGAAACACCCCTCTTCGCCAGGCATGACTAAATTACCTCGTTATTCTTCTACGCCCGCCAGTTCCGGGTCGATCATAATACGGCCGCAGTACTCGCACACGATGATTTTTTTACGCAACTTGATGTCCATCTGCTTCTGGGGCGGTATTTTGTTGAAGCAACCGCCGCACGAGCCACGCTCGATATACACCACGGCCAACCCGTTGCGCGCCCCTTTGCGAATCCGTTTGAAAGCGGTAAGCAAACGCGGCTCGATGGTAGCTTCCAGGTCTTTCGCCTCCTCGCGCAACTTTTCCTCGTCTTGCTTGGTTTCGGAGATAATCTGTTCGAGCTCGTTCTTTTTCTGCTCCAGGTCGGCTTTGCGGCCGTCGAGCTTTTCGGCGCACGAGGCGATTTCTTCCTTCTTATGGGCGATGGATTCGTTAAACTCGCGGATTTTCTTTTCGGAAAATTCGATTTCCAGTCCCTGGTATTCCACTTCCTTGGTGAGGTTGTCGAACTCCCGGTTGTTCCGTACGTTGTCTAACTGGGCTTTATATCTATCTATCAGCGCTTTCGATTCTTCGATTCGGTTCTTTTGCTGCTCCACGGCTTTTTCGCAGTCTTGTATCTCCGTCTGGTAATTCTGCAAACGGGTTTCCAAGCCTACGATTTCGTCTTCCAAATCCTGAACTTCCAGGGGAAGCTCGCCACGCAGCGTCTTGATCTTATCGATTTCCGACATCATCGACTGGAGTTGATACAGGGCTTTCAGTTTCTCTTCCACCGTAAACTCTTTTTCAGCAGGCTGCGACTGTTTACTTGTTGCCATTCTATAAATATTTTACCGGGTTTGAATTAACATTAGAAAAATGCACGGCAAAGGTAGGGAATTTTTTCGTAATAATGTCATAAAAGATGTCTTTTGTACATACCTCCGATTCGTAATGCCCTATCACAGCCAGCAAAATACGGCCGTCTACATCGTAGTAATCGTTGTATTTGGCCTCGCCCGTAATAAACACGTCGGCGCCGTACGCCACCGCTTCGTCGATGAGGAAAGCGCCGCTTCCGCCGCACAAGGCTATCTCCTTTACCGGCTTCCCGGTAAGCGGCGAGTGCCTGATGCACGGTACGCGGAAAATATACTTGATGCGTTGTAAAAAGCTCAGTTCGTCTTCTTCCTCCGGCAGTTCGCCCACCACGCCCGAGCCGGCCTGCTGCCAGGCGTTCGCCAGCGGGTAAAAGTCGAACACCGGCTCTTCGTACGGGTGAACCGAAAGCAATGCCCGGGTAACCGCTCCTTTCCGGAAAGCCGGCAATACCGTTTCGATGCGCACTTCGCGCTCCACGTGCAAATCGCCTATCTCCCCGCAAAACGGGTTACACCCTTCGGTAGCCCGGAAACTGCCTTCGCCCGTGAGGGTATAGCTGCACGAATCGTACCGCCCGATGCTTCCGGCGCCGGCGTTGAACAAGGCGCTGCGTACCGCTTCGGCATACGCTTCGGGCACGAACGTAACGAGTTTGAGCAGCGCGTCGCGCCGGGGGCTCAGCACCCGCACGTTTTGCAGGCCGATGAGTTCGGCCATTTTAAAGCTTACGCCGCCCGGGGCGTTGTCGAGGTTGGTGTGTGCCGAGTAAACCGTGAGGTCGTGCTTGCAGGCTTTCATCATACACCGTTCGATGTAGGTGGCGCCGGTAAGCGATTTGAACGGCCGGAAAGCCAGCGGATGGTGGGATACGATAAGGTTGCAATCGAGCTCGATGGCTTCGTCGATAACCTCTTCGGTTACGTCGAGGCACAGCAGGGCGCCGGTAGCCGGACGGTTTACGTCGCCCACCTGCACGCCGGCGTTGTCGAAATCTTCCTGGAGCGGCAGGGGCGCCGCCAGTTCCAGTTCTCTTATAATATCCTTGATCCGGTACATCGGCTTATTTTTTCTTCAGTTCTACCGTTAAATTCAGCTCGTCTAATTGTGCGCCGGCTATTTCCGAGGGAGCGTCGAGCATCACGTCGCGCCCGGAATTGTTTTTCGGGAAGGCGATGCAGTCGCGTATCGAGTCGAGTCCGGCGAACATCGACACCATCCGGTCGAGCCCGAAAGCCAGTCCGCCGTGGGGAGGCGCCCCGAATTTAAAAGCGTCCATCAGGAAGCCGAATTGCTCGTGCGCCTGCTCTTCGGTAAAGCCGAGAATGCGGAACATGCGGTCTTGCAATTCGCTGTCGTGGATACGGATGGAACCGCCGCCCAGCTCTACGCCGTTGATTACCATATCGTAGGCATTGGCGCGAACCTGGCCCGGGTCGGTTTCGAGCAAAGCCAGGTCTTCGTGTTTCGGCGAGGTAAACGGGTGGTGCATGGCGTAGAACCGGCCGGTTTCGTCGTCCCACTCGAACATCGGGAAGTCGATTACCCACAGCGGGGCGAACGTGTTTTTGTCGCGCAAGCCCAGACGGTTACCCATTTCGAGGCGCAGTTCGCCCAGCGCTTTTCGGGTTTTGGCCGGTTCGCCGCACAGAATCAGCAACAGGTCGCCCGGCTTGGCGCCGAAACGGGCGGCCCATGCCCGGAGGTCGTCTTGCGAATAGAATTTATCTACCGACGACTTGAACGAACCGTCGGCCTCGCACCGCACGTAAACCAGCCCTTTGGCACCGATTTGCGGACGTTTCACGAAATCGGTCAGCCCGTCGAGCTGCTTGCGGGTATACGAGGCGCATCCTTCGGCACAGATACCCGCTACGTACGGGGCGCTGTCGAATACGCCGAAGTTACGGCCTTCCGTGAGGTCTTTCAGTTCTACGAAACGCATGCCGAAGCGGATGTCGGGCTTGTCGCTTCCGTAGTATTTCATGGCGTCGCTCCACAGCATCCGCGGGAACGGTTCCGTCATGTCGATGCCTTTGAGGTATTTGAACAGGTGCTTCATCAGCCCTTCGAAAAGCTTTAAAATATCTTCCTGTTCCACGAACGACATTTCGCAATCCACCTGCGTGAACTCCGGTTGCCGGTCGGCCCGCAAATCTTCGTCGCGGAAACACTTGGCAATCTGGAAATACCGGTCGAACCCGGATACCATGAGCAGTTGCTTCAGCGTTTGGGGCGATTGGGGCAGGGCGTAGAATTGACCCGGATTCATGCGCGAGGGCACTACGAAGTCGCGCGCGCCTTCGGGTGTAGACTTAATCAAGATAGGCGTTTCCACTTCGAGGAAGCCTTGCTCGTCGAGGTACCGGCGCACTTCGAACGCCATCTTGTGGCGCAATTCGAGGTTTTTGCGCACGTTGGGGCGCCGCAGGTCGAGGTAGCGGTATTGCATCCGGATGTCGTCGCCCCCGTCGCTTTCTTCTTCGATGGTGAAAGGCGGCGTGGCGGCCGTATGCAGGATGTTCAGCTCCGAAACGATGATTTCGATTTCGCCCGTAGGCAGATTGGCGTTTTTGGCGGCGCGCTCGCTTACGGTGCCGGTGGCCTGGATAACGAATTCGCGTCCCAGCTTGTTGGCTTGCTCGCAGAGGGCGGCGTTTACTTCCTGGTTGAAGGTAAGCTGGGTAATGCCGTAGCGGTCGCGGAGGTCTACGAAAGTCATCCCGCCCAATTTACGGCTGCGTTGTACCCATCCGGCTAATGTTACCGTTTGATTGACATCGGCCAACCGCAGTTCGCCGCATGTTTTCGTTCTGTACATGTCGATTCTATGTTATTGTTATGATTCTTTGCTGTGATAACGGAGTACAAAGGTAACAGAAAAGGAAATGCCATCCGCTTTTTAGCGCGGATTTTTCGTCCGGGCGAGATGCGCTGCCCCGGTTTTGTATGGCTTCCTTTATCATTGGGTAACCCGGCCGCTTTTCCCGGCCGGCGTTTGGGCCCGCTTGCGGAAGGTAAGCAGGTAAAAGCTGGCGAAGATAAGCAGCAGCGCCACAGGGTCGATCCAAGTGAGTTTATCCTGCCCTAACACGACAGCTACCGCCGTAGCCACTACCGGCTGGAGGTAGCTGTACAGGCTTTCGCGGGTGGGAGTGATGTATTTCAGGGCTTCCACGTTTACCATGTAAGCGATGTAGGTAGCGAATACGCACGAGTACAGGATGCGCACGATGACCGACCAGTCGGTAGACGCGCCGAAAGCTTTGGCCGCCGCGATATGCGTGTACGAGAAAGGCAGCGTAATAACCGCCGCGCTCAGGAACATCCATTTCATAATATGCACTACGTGGTATTGCCCGGCCACCGGCTTAATCAGTACCAGGTAAAACGAGTACGACAGGATGCTGAGCATCACCAGCAAGTTACCGTCGAGGTGAGGATGGCCGCCCGGAACGTTGCCGCCCAGCGCGATAATCAGCACGGCGCCCGCTATGCCCAACAGCACGCTGAATACTAAGCGTGCTGTTACTTTTTGCTTGTAGATAAGCAGGGCGAGGATAATCACCACGACGGGCGTGCTGCTGCGCAGGATGCTGCTATCCACGGGCGAGCCGAGGGTAAGCCCCAGCGCATAGGGTATCTGATTCATCGCCAGTCCGAAAAAGCCGCCGCCTATCATATACAGCAGGTGTTTTTTCTGTATTTTCTGGGCCGGGATGAAGAACGAGGTAATCCAGAAAGCTACGGCGGCGAATACCTGCCGTACGGTAGAGAGCGCCCACCCGTCGATCCATTCGGGCATGACGGTTTTCATTACCGGGGTGTTCACGCCGTAAACAACCGTAGTGAACAGCACCAGCAGGTTGCCGTATAGTTCAGTTTTCTTCATGTTCGGGCGGTTTGCTTCACAAGCTAACAACAGCGATAGGCCGGATTCCGTTCAGGGGGCGCCCGCGATTTTTAGAAGTTATAACATCCGGCTGCTGTTCGTGGCAGTTGCCCGGAACGCGACGTATGCGGCGTGCGGTACGGCGGTGTTTATGGCCTCGCTTATGATTCGAGGAGAAAAGGGATGTATTTAAGGTTAGGGCTATACTTGCAACAATAGGTTCGGCGACTAACCGGAAATGCCGGTTACGGATTTTTGACAATATCCGTGAAGTCGGACCAGTTTTCCACTTTAAAACCTCTTATATCCCGAACGGCTTTTTTAAACCAGTCGATTTTGGACAAATCCATAATCGCCCGGATAACGGTGCCTAAATCATCGCTTTTAGTGAGATACGTGCTTCCTTGTACCCATTCGAAGCTGTTTCGCTTAAGAAGTTCTTTAATTTCGAAATAGGCCCGGTTATAAGGTACTCCATAATGCTCTTCCAATTTGGAAACAGACATATCGAAACTTATTGCAAACATGCTGTTCCTTTTATAGTAGGTTTAAATAACGATTCCTGACCGAAAAATATATCTCCGTTTTCCGTTTGTGCAGATATGACGATTCCTACGAAGGAATTGTTTTCTACTTCGATTACTTTTGCCGGAACCCAATTTGAAAAATGGGTTAAATCCGGTGATATTAAAACATAATCTCCTACTTTCATCGTTCTATTCATTATTTTGTAGTTTACCCAGAT
>DBGBSM010000105.1:0-3203 GCA_048468815.1 Parabacteroides sp. | reverse complement strand
GAATTCGTCGTTTACCGTTAATGAGGTATTCTCTCGATTGAAAATGAACTCCCGGGTCAATTTTTTTAGAGCGGGTACATCATAGGCTGCGGAAATGTCCATTTTCATTTGATCTGTCTTGTCCGTTAGGTTCGTTTCCATAACTGTGGCTTCGGCTTCCCGTGCACTTCTCTGGTCTTTCCCTCCGACCAAAGGTACCGGATGACCGTACGAACCGAGCGATTTGAATGCCGTGTATCTTTCCGTACCGAATGTTTTTATGTTATAAGGTATGAGTCCGGGATCTTCCACTATCATCTGATCGCCTACAACAAGGGTATAGGAACCTATATCGTTATGATTATGGTGTTCTTTATTGTGTCCGCCTTTCAAGCAAGCTCCCATTTGTTTCTCCGAACCTTCGGACGGGCGGATGATCAACACACCTGCATCTTTAAAGTAAGAACGTAATCGGCCGGGCTCGATTTTCATTTCTTGCCCTTTCGTGTTGTCTGTAGAATTAGGAAACAGACAAAGCAAAGCGTCCGTAAGGTTATCGCTTTCACCCATAAGCATTTGTTTTTTTATGTCGAAACCCAACCCGAGCGTTTTACTTAAATAGTACATTACCATAGGCAAAGGTTTCATTCCCGTTTCGCAATCGGCAATAGCGGGGTAAACCCGGTTAATAATTTCCATATCGACCGGAAAACGGGCTATCCGGCGTATTTTCAGATTTTGTGCAAACAGGTCTATTTTTCCGGCCGTATCTTCTAGCATTTTTTCTCTTAGCAGGATATAATGACGCATGCCGTAATTGTAGTAATTGATACCTTCGGAACAATATCCGTCAGGGGTGAAACCTATTAGGTAATTAGAGATATAGCGTTCTGCCATGGCAACGAATTTCGCTCTTTCCCTGCGGTCGGGTATCAAAGTCAGAGCCGATACCGTAAGCCCTGCGAGACAAACAGGGTTCCAGTTGCCTGTAGAGGTAAGCCAATAATCGTGGTCTGTATTTTTACGGTCAAGAGCATCCGAAATAGGAGTGTAAGCTCGTGTATAAAGGGAGGTCAGAACATCTTCTTTGACTTTGGACGGTAGTTTGTCGTCCAGCAGATACACGGTTTGCGACAAAGCCACGGCGTTCATGGCAGTGGCCAGTTCTACTAATCCCCGGTAGTTGTTCGGGTTGAAATTCCGCGGATTCACCCACGTTTTTTGTCCCATCATGTCGTACAAGGCATCGTGTATAACCGAAACAAAACGACCTTTATTTTCAAGACACTCGCTCCATACTAATATGGATAACGCCCGCAGGCGCCTGTTTATCATCGATTTTCCCGATTGCGTATCGCCATAAGTAAAAACCCTGTCATATAAATCCTGGTTCCACACAGGGAATCCGTTTCTTAAAATACTGTCGGCTAAGAAAATAGTGCGGTCATATCTGCCGCTTTCATATAATTTGTCCCATACTTCCCGGTCTTGATATACCGAACCTATGCCTTTCGTCTGTTCAGGAAGCATAGCGGCTATTCGGCTTACCCGCTTCCTGTCGAGTGGTACGGGTCGGTTTACTTGCGCATGCAGACAACCGGTAAAAACTATAAACAGGAAAAATAAGGATATACTTGTTTTCATTCTCTTTTATTTCACGGTTAAGGTAACTTTTTATAAATCCGGATGGCATATCCGCCACCGGGAGCCATCCTTACTTGGAGTTTCTTATCGGTCGGAACAGGGATGATTTCTCTTTTGTAGTCGGTAGCTATACGGTCTGCATTGATTCCGTCACGGAAAAGCTCGGCTTCGTAATTTCCTTCACCCAAAAAATGCAAATTCAAGATTAACGTGCGTTCGTTCCAGTTTGTCATACCGGCCACATACCATTCGGTACCTTTCTGGCGGGCGATACTTAAATATTGAGCGATTTCACCGTTCAAGGCAATCGTATTGTCCCAAGTAACAGGAATTTTTGAAATAAAACGCGTACATTCTTCTTCTTTCATATAGTTGGTCGGGCTATCGCTTAGCATAACGAGCGGAGATTCGAAAATAATGTATTGGGCTATTTGCCGGCAACGGGTACCCTGACTCATCGGTTCGCTTCTGCTCGGACGATATTCCGTTTTTATTGCATTTTTCATAGCTCCGGGAGTATAATCCAACGGTCCTGCTACCATCCGGATAAACGGTATGGTTACATCGTGCGTTACCTGGTCTACAGCCGGAGGCGCCCACTTCATATGTTCGAGCCCCTGTACGGCCTCGAATGTGATTGCATTCGGATAAGTACGCTGCAAGCCTGTCGGTTTATAGGTTCCGTGATAGTCGATAAGCATTTTGTATTGGGCAGTAGTACGAGCCGCCCTGTGGTGAAAATCTACCATTTGCTGGTCGTCGCGATCCATGAAATCCACTTTGAAGCCCTTTATTCCCATATCCGAATAATGTTTGCATAAAGCTTCCATATCCCGGTTGAATACATAGTATCCGACCCAGAGTATAAGGCCTACATTTTTCTTTTTTCCGTAATCTACCAATTCTTTCAGGTTTATTTCGGGAATAGTGCGAAACAAGTCCGAGTCTCCCGATTCGGCCCAGCCTTCATCCAGCATACTATATTCCAACCTGTTTTCGGCCGCGAAATCTATGTACTGCTTATACGTGTTATTATTGATTCCTGTGCGGAAATCCACGCCCGATAGGTTCCGGTCGTTCCACCAGTCCCATGCTACCTTACCGGGTTTTACCCAAGTCATGTCTTTTAGTTGGTTTGGCGTGGCCAGCCGGTATACCATATCGTTATCCGTCAGTTCATAATCCGAATCGGCGATGCATACGATGCGCCACGGAAAAGAAGTGCCTGTTTCATATTCGGCGATATAATCGGCCCGCTTGGTTACAACTTCCTGGATATTTTTAAAACCGCCTTGCGTTACCTCTGCCGGATAATTCGCAAATATTCCCTCCATACGATTCTCGCCTGTCGGATTATACAAATACATACCGGGGTAGTCGAGCAGGTCGGCTTCGGTAATACATAGCCGGTAACCTTTTGCTCCCTCTATGACTAAGGGGGGCAACGATAGCCTTTTCGGATCCCATTCCGATAACCGGAGATGGGAATAGGTATTCACGAACGACTTGAAAAACTGGTCTTCGAAACTTCCGGCTTCAAACAAATTATCCTTATGATAAGAATTCGTGCGTACAAAAGC
>DBGBSM010000104.1:0-8201 GCA_048468815.1 Parabacteroides sp. | reverse complement strand
GTATCCCCGGGACAATCGAAGAGAGGCTTTGCTTCTGCTCTCGGTTTGCACTACTTTTCTTCGAAAAGAGAAGATAGGCGGCGCCTCGGCATAATCAAAGCAAGCTTTGCTTCTGCTCTCGGTTTGCACTACTTTTCTTCCGAAAAGAGAAGATAGGCGGCACCTCGGCATAATCAAAGCAAGCTTTGCTTCTGCTCTCGGTTTGCACTATCTTTGAAACAATCTGGATAAAAACTGTTATATCATCGAGTATGTGTCTGGCAATACCGGGAAAAGTAATCAGCATCGCCCCTTCTATAGAACAGCCTGCCATGGCAAAAGTTGATTTCGGGGGAATTATCAAAACGGTGTGTACCGAATGGGTCGACGTACAACCGGGAGATTACGTACTGGCGCATGCGGGCATCGCCCTGACGGTAATGAACGCCGCCGAAGCGGAGCAAACCCTGCACGATTTCCGGACCATAGCCGAAGCATTGGCAAAAGAAGATGAAACACGTCGACGAATACAGGAATAACGAACCGGTGCAAACCCTGGCGCGCGCTATCCGCGAAACGGTAACGCGTCCGTGGCATATCATGGAGATATGCGGCGGCCAGACGCATGCCATCGCCCGGTACCGGCTCGAAGAAATGCTGCCTCCGGAAATCCGGTTGTTGCACGGCCCGGGCTGCCCCGTATGCGTTACGCCGGTGGAAACCGTCGACACCGCCTTGCGGCTGGCTGCACTGCCGGATGTAATTTTCACTTCGTTCGGCGATATGATGCGGGTGCCGGGCAGCCGGTACGATTTGCTCCGAGCCAAAGCGCAGGGCGCCGATGTGCGGATGCTCTATTCGCCGCTTGACGCGGTTACGCTGGCCGAAGCGCAGCCGGATAAGGAAGTGATTTTCTTCGCCATCGGCTTCGAAACCACGGCGCCGGTACACCTGATGGCGCTCCGCGAAGCCCTTCGCCGGGGACTGACCAACTTTTCGCTCCTCACCTCGCTTTTTACCGTTCCTCCCGCCATCGAGGCTATTCTTTCCGACCCGGAGAACCGGGTAGACGGATTCCTCACGGCCGGCCACGTATGCGCCGTTACGGGAAATGCACCGTATTACCGGCTGGCCGAAGAATACCGGTGTCCGATGGTGGTAACCGGTTTCGAGCCGGCCGACTTGCTGTATGGTATCTACCGGTGCGTCTGCCAGTTGGAAGCCGGCGAAAGTCGCGTGGAGAACGCTTACAAACGGGTGGTTCCCGAAGAAGGGAACCCGAAAGCCCACGCTTTGCTGGAAGAAATGACGGAACCGTGCGACCGGCTTTGGCGCGGCATAGGCCCGATTCCGCTGAGCGGGCTGCGATTAAAGCCGGAATACAGCGCTTATTCGGCCGCCGGACGATTCGCCCGTTACTTAGGCCCGGACACCGGAGAAGCGCTTCCGGCCGGTGAAAAGCTGGAGTCGCCGTGTATGGCCGGAGCGATTATGCGCGGATTAAAACAACCGGCGGACTGCCCCCACTTCGGGAACGATTGCCATCCGGCGCGTCCGTTAGGCGCACCGATGGTTTCCGGCGAGGGTGTATGCGCCGCTTATTACCGATATAAATCAAGGGAATAATGGACTGTTCGATACCTTTTACCGATTCCGATTGCGTGCTGCTCGCCCACGGAGGCGGCGGCCGGATGACTCACCGGCTGATTGCCGGCCTGTTTTACCCGGCTTTTCGCAACCCGCTGCTGGCGCAAGACCACGACGGATGTGTTTTTTCCGTACCCCCCGGCGCCCGGCTGGCCTATTCTACGGACTCGTTCGTGGTAGACCCCGTATTCTTTCCGGGCGGCAATATAGGCGACCTGGCGGTGAACGGCACGGTAAACGACCTGGCCTGCTGCGGCGCCACGCCCCTTTACCTCACAGCGGGGTTTATTTTAGAAGAAGGATTGCCGCTGAAAGACCTGGAGCGAATCGTCCGCTCGATGCAGGCGGCTGCGGAAAAAGCCGGCGTACAAATCGTAGCGGGCGATACCAAAGTGGTGGAACGGGGCAAATGCGACAAGCTGTTTATCAATACCAGCGGCATCGGAATCGTACCGGAGGGAATCCGTATCGCGCCCGAACACGCCGCACCGGACGATGTAGTATTGTGCAGCGGCCCCATCGGTTGCCACGGCATCACGATTCTTTCGGCACGCGAAAGCCTCGGTTTCGAAACGGCGCTGCAAAGCGATACGGCTTCGCTGAACCGGATGATTGCCCGTTTGTTGGAAACAGTACCCGATGTACATGTATTGCGCGACCCTACCCGGGGCGGCGTAAGCGGAACGCTGAACGAAATAGCGCACGCGGCCGGGGTGGAAATCCTCCTGGAAGAAGAAGCGTTGCCGGTACCGGAAGCCGTACAGGGCGCCTGCGAGTTATTAGGCTTAGACCCCTTGTACGTAGCGAACGAAGGGCTGGTACTGGCGATTCTCCCGGAAAAGCACGCAGCAAAAGCCTTATCGGTGCTACACAGCTTCGAAGAAGGGAAAGAAGCCGTAGCCATCGGGAAGGTAACCTCCGGCACAAACGGCCTGGTACGGATGAAAACCCGCTACGGCAACTACCGCATCGTTGACGTGCTGAGTGGCGAACAGTTGCCGCGGATTTGCTGACAAATAACAGCGTACAAAAGCAATACGGCATTACGGAACGAAACAATCGCCCTCGCTGTATAGAACCCTGGGAAGTAGCGAACGAGTTTAGGAAGGTATTCGTTTCAAGAGAAAGAAATAAAGGACGCCGCATCCTACTCGACTCCGAAAAGCACCGGCCACTTCATATGGAACCGCGGGCCTCGGGCGATGAGCGTTAAGCAGCACGGCTGAAAGAGAGCGTTAAAAAAGCCACGCTGTTTGAGCTCCTGCAAGGAGCGAGTTCGGGGCTTTTAGCGAACGAAAGCCGGGATGTAGCGAAGCGGACGTAGCCCTTGACCTTTTTTGCTTTGTTTTGGTATAAAGCACTAAGTACATGACAAACATTGATTTGAAAGAAAAGAACAAAAGAGAAGAAAGACAGCAAGCCGCTTCCTGCCCAACCCCGAAAAGCACCGGCCTCCTCGTATGGAACCCCGGGCCTCAGCGAGAGAGCGTGAAGAAAATGGTACGTAGCGAACGCCCGGAAGGCCACGCTGTTTGAGCTTTCGAAGAAAGCGAGTTCGGGGCCTTCAGTGAGCGGAGTGCCTTTTTTAGCGAGCGAGCGTTAGCCCTTGAACTTTCTTTGTTTCGTTTCTTTCTTTCAAGAGAAAGAAATGAAAACCCGCCGTGGTAACGGCCTAAACCGGCCCGGTAGGGAAGAAAGTCACCCTACCGTGACTCAACAAAAAAGAAATTTTCGTTATACACTGAGGCTTCAAGCCAAAGAAATGATGACCTTCGGCAGACGCCCTCGCGGCGAGCGAAAAAGAAAGCCCTTTGTTTCTTTCAGCAAAAAGAAAGCAACGTTTTCTTTCCCTTCGTTTCTTTCGAAAAAGAAACGAACTCCCGGCAATACGAACCTTTAACAAACAAAATATGGAAAACAACCGACCCACCGTGTATGAAGAATGTCTCCGGAAAGGAATCACCCGCCGGGACTTCCTCAAATTCTGCACCGCCATGGCCGCCTGGATGGGACTCCAGTCGACAGGCGCGGCGCAAATAGCCCGCGCATTGGAAACCCGCTCCCGTTTACCGGTAATCTGGTTGCATTTGCAAGAATGCACCTGTTGCTCCGAATCGTTTATCCGCACCGCCCACCCCATCGTGGCCACGCTCCTGCTGGATAAAATCTCCCTCGACTACACTGAAACGCTGATGGCCGCTTCCGGCGAGCAAGCCGAAGCCGCTAAAGAAGAAACCATGCGGAAGTACGCCGGCGAATACCTGCTGATGGTGGAAGGCTCCATCCCCACCGCCGACGAAGCCTATTGCTGCGTAGGCGGCAAAAGCGCGCTCCAGCTTACGCAAGAAGCCGCCCGGAACGCCAAAGCCGTGATAGCCTGGGGCAACTGCGCCTGCGCCGGATGCGTGCAATCGGCCAACCCCAACCCCACGGGCGCCCGGGCATTGCACAAGGTAATCAAAGGCAAACCCATTATCAACGTACAAGGGTGCCCGCCCATCGCCGAAGTGATGGCCGGCGTTATCGTACATATCCTCACGTTCGGTACGATGCCGCAGTTAGACGGACTGGGACGACCCAAGATGTTCTATTCGCGCCGGGTACACGATACCTGTTACCGCCGCGCCAATTTCGACGCCGGGCTGTTCGTGGAAAGTTTCGACGATGAAAACGCGCGCCACGGCTACTGCCTGTATAAAGTGGGATGCAAAGGACCCAGCACATACAACGCCTGCGGCATCATCAAATGGAACGAAGGCACCAGCTACCCGGTACAAAGCGGCCACCCCTGCATCGGATGCAGCGAAGAAGGCTTTTGGGACAACAGCCCCTTCTACAAACGGATGCCCGACGTACACGGTTTCGGCATCGAAGCCACCGCCGACCAGATCGGGATGGCCATAGGCGCCGTTACGGCCGCCGGCATCGCCGTACACGCCGTAGCCACCAACATCCGGAAAAAGAAACTCATTGAAAACGAGGAGTCCGACGCTCCCGCCGACCCTAAACCCGAAGAACCATGTCAGAAAGAATCGTAATAGACCCCATCACCCGGATAGAAGGACATCTCCGGGTAGAAGCCGATATAGAAAACGGCCGCATCACGCAGGCCTACAGCTCGGGCACGATGGTGCGCGGACTGGAAAAAATCGTTCGCAACCGCGACCCGCGCGATGCCTGGGTATTCGTAAGCCGCGTATGCGGAGTGTGTACCTCCATCCATTCGCTTTGCTCGGTCCGGGCAGCCGAAAACGCGCTCGGCGTGGTGGTACCGCCGAATGCCGAAATGGTACGGAACATCATGGAAGCCGTGCTGTACATGCACGACCATGTAGTGCATTTTTACCAACTGCACGCCCTCGACTGGGTAGATGTGGTATCGGCGTTGAAAGCCGACCCGCAAAAGGCCGCCGTACTGGCGCGCAGCATCTCGCCGTGGGCGAAAAATACCGAAGGCCACTTCGCCGCCACGCAAGAGAAACTGAAAAAATTCGTAGCCGGCGGCCAGTTGGGTATCTTCGCCAACGGCTACTGGGGGCATCCGGCTTACAAACTTACGCCCGAACAGAACCTCGTCGCTACGGTGCATTACCTCGACGCCTTAGAGTGGCAGAAGGAAATCGTGAAGGTGCACGCCGTATTCGGAGGCAAAAACCCGCACCCGAACTACCTGGTAGGCGGCATGCCGTGCAGCATCGACCTGAACGAGGCCAACGCCGTCAACGCCGAGCGGCTGGCTTTCGTCAGGCAGAAATTGGAAGAAGGGAAACAGTTTGTCGATGAAGTATACCTTCCCGATTTGCTGCTGATTGCCAGTGTGTACAAAGACGAATGGAGCCGGATAGGCGGCGGCGTAAGGAATTACCTGTCGTACGGCGACTTCCCGATGTACGGCTATTCGGAAACCGACGGTTTCAAATCGCCGCGCGGCGTAGTGCTCGACCGCGACCTCACGCGAGTGCATCCCGTCGATGCGGACTCGCCCGACGAAATCAAGGAATACATCTACCACTCCTGGTACGCATACACCGGTGGAGATAAGGCCGGGCTGCACCCCTACGCCGGAGAAACGAACCTGAATTACACCGGCCCGCGGCCTCCGTACAAGCACCTCGATACCGACGATAAGTACAGCTGGATTAAAACGCCGCGCTGGAAAGAACAACCGATGGAAGTGGGCCCGCTGGCACGCCTCGTAGTAGCGTATGCAGCCGGGAAGGAACCGCAGAAAACGGCGGTGGATAACGTGTTGAAAAAATTAGCACTTCCGCCGGAAGCCTTGTTCTCGACGCTGGGACGCACGGCCGCCCGCGGCATAGAAACGCAGTTGGTAGCCGACTGGGCACTCGAGTTTTTCGACCAGTTGGTAGCCAACCTGAAAAACGGCGACTCGCGGATGGTAAACCAGGAAGCGTGGGGCAACAAAACGTGGCCCGACCGGGCGCAAGGCGTAGGCCTGAGCGAAGCTCCGCGCGGCGCCCTGGCGCATTTTATCGTAACGGAAGGGAGCCGGGTGCAGAACTACCAGATGGTGGTTCCCACTACCTGGAACGCTTCGCCGCGCGACGAAAAAGGAATCCGTTCGGCTTACGAAGAAGCGCTCGTCGGCACGCCGGTACACGACCCGCACCAGCCGTTGGAAATACTCCGTACCATCCATTCGTTCGACCCGTGCCTGGCCTGCGCCGTGCACCTGTACGACGAACAAGGGAAGTATGTGCATCAGATAGACACCTTTTAAACCGGCTCGCGTATGAAAAGCAGAAAAAAACGGCTCCGGGAAGTGTACGTATGGGAGCTTCCCGTACGGTTTTACCACTGGATCAACGCGGTTTGCATCGTATTGCTGTGCGCTACGGGCTTTATCATCGCCGACCCGGAAGCGGTGCTTAACTCGGCGGAAGCGTACTTCAGCTACTGGTTCGGCATCGTGCGGTTCGTGCATTTTATCGCCGCATTCGTATTCTTTTTCAATTTCATTTTCCGGCTTTACTGGGGGTTCGTAGGGAACCGGTACGCCCGGTGGGACAACTTCGTACCGCTCCGGAAAGCGCAATGGAAAGAATTGCTGGAAGTAATCAAAGTAGACATCCTGATGATCAAGCCGAAGCCGGTAGACAGCATCGGGCACAACACGCTGGCCAGCGTGATTTACTTCGGTACCTTCTGGGCCTTCCTGCTGCAATGCCTCACCGGTTTCGGTCTGTATGCCAAGATGAGCCAGTCGGCGTTTCCGCAGTTGTTCGCCTGGATTATCCCGCTGCTGGGAGGCGACCTGATGGCGCGGCAGATTCACCACATCCTGATGTGGGTATTTATCCTGTTCGCCATCGTGCATGTATATTTAGTATTTTACCATGATTACATCGAGCGGCGCGGCGAAACGTCGTCGATTATAGGAGGATGGAAATTTATCGAAGAAGAAATAGCCGACCGCGAGGAACAGGCTGAAAAACAAACTGCACATGAAAATTCTGGTAGCGGGCGTAGGTAACCTGTTGTTAAAAGACGAAGGGGTGGGCATCCACGTAATCCGGGCGCTGGAGCATGAACCGCTGTCGGGCAACGTAACGCTGCTCGACGGAGGCACGGGCGGCCTGCACCTCGTTAACTGGCTGGAAGGGTACGATTGCATAATTCTGGTAGACGCCACGCTCGACAACCGGCCTCCGGGAACGGTACGCCTGTTGCAGCCGAAATACGTATCCGATTATCCCCCGTTGATGAGCGCGCACGAAATCGGACTGCGGGATATGCTCGAAGCCATGGCGCTGACGGGCGATTTGCCGGAAGTGTACCTGCTCGCGGTTTCGGTAGCCGATGTACAGGAGGTGGGAATGGAACTTACGCGAAAAGTAGCGTCGGCCGTTCCGCGGATAATAAAGGAAATAAAAAGGCTGGTGGAAAGCCTGGAACGCAGAGGCGGCTATCCGGCAAACGGTTAACGGCAGCGCCGCAGAATCCGGAAATATCGGGATACGAAACAAGAACAGCGTTCGGCGTATGCGCGTATCCGGCAGCGGCATGCCGCTTCTTCCACCGCCCCGGAACTCCACATCTGCTTTACGGAAGCCCGGCTAAGAAAAAAGCATCGCGTTCGAAAGTTACCCATCGGGCAGTACGGGTATTTCCGCAAACCCGGTCGAAAGAAAGCCTTCGTACAGCCGGAAAACTTTCTTTCTTGCTTCAGAAAACATCGTCCGACCCGGGTCGACCACCCGTCTGACCTTGGGCGACCACTCGTCCGACCCGGGTCGGACGGGTGAACCACCTGGGTCAAACGATCTTTTTTGCAGCAACAACGTACTTTTTCCCCGGCAGAAAGAAACGATTCCTCCCCGTGTTTTTATCTTTTTTTGTCCGGTGCATTTCGCTTATAATGAAACACAGACACACAGAACACTTAAAAAGAAGAAAAAGCGCCTTTCATCGGATTTGAACAAGCCATATCCTACCCAGCTATGAAAGATACCGGCTTTTGTGTAGGGAAGCAGGAGCCTCGGGCGATGAGCGTAAAGCAGCACGGCTGAAAGCGAGCGTGAAAAAAGCCACGCTGTTTGAGCTCCTGCAAGGAG
>DBGBSM010000103.1:0-3826 GCA_048468815.1 Parabacteroides sp. | reverse complement strand
GGGGTGTTGTTTGAGCGCAGCGAGTTTCACCCCCTTCAGTGAACGCAAGCTTATTTTTAGCGAAGCGGACGTAGCCCTTGACTTTTTCTTTGTTTCGTTGTATATTATTTAATCTTTATATTTTTGCATAAATATGCAACCTCAGAGTGTGGAATAAGACCGATGTTTCGTTGGTCATAAAGACCGAAAGAAATGCTTTGTCCCCACACTTCTACATCCCAAACCGGATAGTTCAATGGGCTTTCGACCCCGCATTCGCAATGATGGTTCACGATGTTCTGATGTTGTTGCTCAATAAATTATTAAAACTATGACCTACGTTGGAATCGATGTCAGCAAAGCAACTTTTATGGTTGCTTATTCTTCCGCCAAAAGTGGTAAAACAAAATCTTTCAAAAATACCACCCAAGGCGTCCATGAGTTTATTCAGACTGTGTCTGCCGGTGAACACCATTGTGTCTTAGAAGCAACCGGCAACTATAGTGCCCTTCTGGTTTATCTTCTTTCACAGGCTGGCATAACCGTCAGTTTGGAGAATCCCCTGAAGATAAAGAACTTCGCACGTGTAATGCTTTCCGTTACCAAGACCGATGAAACGGATGCCCGTTTGATTGCCTTGTATGGTGAAAAGATACAGCCTGCTCCTTACAAACTACGCAGCGATACCATCCTCATTCTAAAGCAGAAACGCACGGTCATACGCCAACTCAAGAAGCAATTCATAGCTACCCGTAACTTGAAAGGGTCCATGCAAGCTCTTCCTTTCTTTGACTCCAAATGCAAGAAAACCATTGAAAGCACAATCGCCTTTCTTGACAAGCAAATCAAAGGGATGGAAGAAGAACTGGCTTCGCTGGCAAAAAATGAATACAAGAAACAAATGGATTTACTCACTTCCATTAAAGGAATCGGGGTTACCCTGGCAGCCGCACTTATCGTCGCAACAGGCGGTTTTACCTACTTTGATAATGCCAAGCAGCTAACACGGTACTTAGGCTTGTCTCCTACATATGAGCAATCCGGTACCTCGGTTAATGTCAAAGGCCACATTAATCGTAACGGTGATTCTTCCTTGCGTAGCCAACTGTATGTGGCTGCTTTTGCATCCCTGCGATGTAATGCGCAATGCAAGGCATGTTTCGACCGATTACGATCTAAAGGCAAGCCGGGAAAGGTAGCAGTCATCGCTGTGGCTAACAAACTTGTAAGGCAAGCCTTCGCTGTTATCGCTCATGAACGGCCCTATGTGGAGGGGGCCCATTCTGCAAAGCCATAAACTCATCTGCGTAGGGAACGCCATGCGGCAAGGGGCTGCGCAATCAGCCCCGACGAGCTTTTAAGAGTACACTAATTGCATAATTATGCTAATTATTGTTAGCCATATGCATTTTTCTTATTATAGTTCATTTCTTTTGCGTCAAGGCAAAAGAAATGAAAACCCGCCGTGGTAACGGCCTAAACCGGCCTTGCCGGAAGAAAGCCAGCCTATAGAGGTTCCATGAAAAACAGATTTTTATTATGGTTCAACTATATAAATCGTTAAATTAAAGTATGTATACATTATGACTAACAAAACGACCTTTGTTTTATGTTGTTTACTATGCTGTATTTCCGCCGTATGGGGGCAAAACATGCAAGTAAACGGCACGGTTATTTCCGCCGAAGACCATCTTCCCATTATCGGAGCGACCGTATTGGTGAAAGGTACTTCCACCGGTACCGTAACCGATGTGGACGGGCACTTCACCATCTCCGTGCCGCCCGACCACCGGACGTTGCAATTCTCGTACGTAGGAATGGCGACGAAAGAAGAAACGGCTAAACCGGTAATGCAGGTTACGCTTGAAAGCGCCAGCCAACACCTCGACGAAGTAATCGTGGTGGCTTACGGAACGGCCAAGAAGTCGTCGTTTACCGGCTCGGCCTCATCGGTAAGCGGAAGCGACCTCGATTTACGCCCTATCAACAGCGTAACACAGGCGTTACAGGGCGCTGCGCCCGGCGTGCAGGTAAACGATGCGAACGGACAGCCGGGCGAATCGCCCGAAGTACGTATCCGGGGGTTCGGTACGATTAACGCATCCGCCACCCCGTTGTATGTAGTAGACGGGGCGATTTACGACGGCTCGATTGCCGACATCAACACCGCCGACATCGAAAGCATGACGATTCTGAAAGACGCAGCCTCTACTTCGTTGTACGGCTCGAGCGCCGGCAACGGGGTGATTCTGATTACCACCAAGCGAGGGAACAGCGACAAGCCGTCGATTACGTTCAACATCACGCAGGGATTTACCAAACGGGGAATCCGGGAATACGACCGGGTAAACGTATGGCAATATTATCCGTTGATGTGGGAACAGATGCGGAACGAATATTATTCGGGCGGCCAGACGCGGGAGCAAGCCGGCCAAATGGCGTCGCGCGACGTATTCAACGAGCTTTATTATAACCCGTTCCGCGGCGTTGCGAACGACCAGATCGTATTGCCCGACGGAAACCTGAACCCGGCGGCGACCGAGTTACTCTGGGGCGACGACCTCGACTGGCTCTCGCACATACAACGCACCGGCTACCGGGGCGAGTACAACGTAAACTACAGCGCGAAAACCGAAAAGAGCGATATGTACGTTTCGCTGGGATACTTAGACGACAACGGCTATGTGATCGAAACGAATTTCCAACGGTACTCGGGACGCGCCAACGTGAATATCGCACCGGTGAAGTGGCTGAAGACCGGGTTGAACCTGGCCGCCACCCGCACCAAATCGTCTATAATAAAAACGAAAGACAATTCCGCGGCTTATTACAATCCGTTCTTTTTTACTCGTACGATAGGCCCCATTTATCCGGTTTACGAGCATAACCGCACCACGGGCGACTACATCCTCGACTCGGAAGGGAACCGCATATACGACTACCTGAGCCAGCGGGGCTCCGGCGCATCGTCGGGCCGCCATGTAGTGGCCGAAACCTTATGGAACAAAAACCGCTACACCCGCGACGGCATCAACGGACGGACATACCTGCAAATCGACCCCTTCGACGGCCTGACGGTAACCCTGAACGCTACGCTGGAAAACTCGAACGAGAATACCACTAAGTACGAGAACAAGCTCGTGGGCGACGGACAGGGCAGCGGCCGGTTCCGGAAAACGAACAAGCGCCGCTCTACCTATACCTTCAACCAGTTGATCGCTTACAACAAGACGTTCGGCTACCACGGCATCGATGCGTTGCTGGGACACGAAAACTATTCGTACCGGTACGAATACATGTCGGGAATGCGGCAAGGCGAAGCCCAGGCGGGATTGCTGGCCTTCAAGAACTTCACGGAGATAAGCGACCTCACGTCGTACACCAACACGTATAAGAAGGAAGGGTATTTCTTCCGGCTCAACTACGATTACAACGACCGGTATTACGCTTCGTTCTCGTTCCGGCACGACGGCAGTTCGCGTTTTGCGAAAGGCCACCGCTGGGGCGACTTCTGGTCGCTCGGCGCTTCCTGGCGTATCGACCACGAAGCGTTTATGGAGAATACCCAGTCGTGGCTGAACAGCCTCAAAATACGAGGCTCGTACGGCGAAACGGGCAACGATGCGAGTATCACCAGCGACGCTGCCGACGATTACGATGCTTCCATCGACTTCTATCCGTCGATGACGCTGTACGAGTTAGGCTATGCAAACGGGAGCCAGGCGGGCTTGATATTTTACCGCTTCGGCAACCCGGCCCTGAAATGGGAAACACAGATAAGCTACGATGTCGGAATCGAGTTCGCCCTGTTCGACCGGATAAACGGGAGTATCGAATATTTCGGGAA
>DBGBSM010000102.1:0-5627 GCA_048468815.1 Parabacteroides sp. | reverse complement strand
TGCTGTTGCAATTGAATACGTACGGCGGATTACTCGAGGCTGCCGACTCCATGCGTACGGCCATTTTGTACAGCCCGGTTCCGGTATATGTGTTTATCGATAACAACGCGGCCTCGGCAGGGGCGCTGATTTCGATAGCCTGCAAGAAAATATACATGCGCAAGGGCGCCAATATCGGTGCGGCTACCGTAGTAGACCAATCCGGCGGCGCGGCGCCCGACAAATACCAGTCGTATATGCGCTCCATGATGCGTTCTACGGCCGAGGCCAACGGGCGGGATACGATTATACACGGTACCGATACGGTGTATAAATGGAAACGCGACCCGTTGATTGCGGAAGCCATGGTCGACGACCGTGTGGTGATTCCCCACCTCACCGATTCGGGCAAAGTACTTACCCTAACCGCCAACGAAGCGGTGAAATGGGGGTATTGCGACGGGATAGCCGAAACGGCCGACCAGGTAATCACCGAATACCTCGGTTTTGCGCCCGGCTACGAAACCGTTACCTACCAGCCTTCGTGGTACGACCATTTCAAGGGCACGCTGCTTAATCCGGTGTTGCAAGGCTTGCTGATTATGCTGATTATCGGAGGCATTTACTTCGAGATGCAAAGCCCGGGGCTGGGATTTCCTTCCGTGGTAGCCGTCGGTGCGGCTATTCTGTATTTCGCACCTTTATATATGGACGGCCTGGCCCAGCATTGGGAAATTCTGATTTTTCTTGTGGGGTTGATTCTGTTGGCGTTGGAGATTTTCGTGATTCCCGGCTTCGGCGTGGCCGGGATTACTGGCATCGTGTGTATTCTGGCCGGCCTGACGCTGAGCCTGGTAGGCAACCGGGATTTCGATTTCGGCGAAGTGAACGGAACGGAATTTTCCCGCGCCTTGCTTACGGTGATGTGTGGCATGATAGCCGGCTTTTTGGTTATGCTCTGGCTTTCTACCCGGATAGGCGAAAAAGGCTTGTTACGGAAAGTGGCGCTCCAGGCCGATTTGTCGGGTTCGGTCACTACGGGGTTCGACGTGAGCCGGGTGGTGGGCCGCACGGGCGAAGCGGCTACCATACTGCGCCCTTCCGGTAAAATCATTGTCGACGGCGAACAGTACGACGGGGTATCGGAATGCGGATTTATCGAATCGGGCGAAAAAATAAAAGTGCTCCGTTTCGAAAACAGCCAGTTCTATGTAGAGCGCGTATAAACGATGCGTTTGTTCTCCACCGTATAATGTAAGGTATCCAAAGCGATCATATCGCTCAGGATATTTTTTCCGGTACGGTAATCGATGCGGGTCATTCGGCAAAATTGCGATAGGCGGATAAACGGATGCGAGTCGAGGTAATGCAGCAGTTTCTCTACCGGTTTGCTTACCTTCAGCAACGTGCCGGCCGGCTCGCTCTTTTTGCGCCACGCCAGTACCAATACGTCGTCGGCCAGGATGTTTTCGTCGGCCACGCGCAGGTAAGCCTTGTATTTCCCGTCTTTATCCGGTGCGAAATGCGGTTTGGCGTTGCTCGGCGAAACATAGATTTCGAGTACCGTTTTCCCCTTTACTTCCCAGCGGGTGGCTTCGAACGGCACCGCCGGGCGGCAATACATGCCGGCGGCCGCCTCTATCATATAGTACTCTTCCTCGCTCCGTACGCCCGAAATCGCTCCGTTGTCTTTCACTCCGATAAGCAACCGGCCCCCGTCGGTATTGGCGAATGCGCACAAGGTACGCGCTATTTTCTTGCTGTCGCTTACCTCGAACTTGAAATCGAGCCGTTGGTGTTCCCCTTCCGCAATCCATTCTTCAACCGGGTGTCTCTTTTTCATTTACGCCGTTTTTAGCCTCCAAAATTAAAATAAATCCCTAACTTTGCAAGCGTAAAAAAGCAAAGTAATGTCCGATATTCCTGTTTTGATATCCGACCTGGCCGTCATCCTGATAGCCGCAGGCATCGTGACTTTGTTATTCAAATGGCTCAAACAGCCGGTCGTACTCGGGTATATCGTAGCCGGTTTGTTAGCCGGACCCGCCGTTGAGTGGCTGCCTTCCATATCCGACCCGGCCAATATCCGCATCTGGGCCGATATCGGTGTAATTTTCCTTCTTTTTGCCATGGGGCTCGAATTCAGCTTCAAGAAACTGATGCATATCGGAGGTACCGCCGGAATTGCCGCACTCACCATCGTCGTGGGCATGATGACGGCCGGTTATTGCGTGGGGCGCCTGCTCGGCTGGTCGCAGATGAACTGCCTGTTCCTGGGCGGGATGCTGTCGATGTCGTCCACCGCCATCGTATACAAGGCGTTCGACGATATGGGCTTGCGCGAGCAACGGTTTGCCGGCGTGGTGCTGGGTATCCTGGTAGTCGAGGATTTGGTGGGCGTGGTACTGATGGTGTTGTTGTCTACCTTTGCCGTTAGCCGCGAAGTGGAAGGGATGGAAATGGCCAACAGCATCCTGAAATTGGGCGCCTTTTTACTCTTTTGGTCGGTGATGGGCATCTTCCTGATTCCTACCTTCCTGCAAAAAACGAGGCGTTTGCTCAACGACGAAACGCTGTTGATTGTTGCCTTGGGGCTTTGCCTGGGCATGGTGTTGCTGGCTACCCGTTCCGGATTTTCATCTGCGCTGGGCGCCTTCGTGATGGGGTCGCTCCTGGCCGAAACCGTGGAGGCGGAAAGCATTGAGCGCATCGTGAAGCCGGTGAAGAATCTGTTCGGCGCCATCTTTTTCGTATCGGTGGGGATGATGATCGTACCTTCCATGCTGGTGCAGTACATCGGGCCTATCTTGCTGCTTACCTTGTTGGTTATCGTGGGGCAAGTCGTGTTCAGCAGCTTCGGTATCCTGTTGTCCGGTCAGCCGTTGAAAATCGCTGTCCAGTCCGGGTTTTCGTTAACCCAGGTAGGCGAGTTCGCCTTTATCATCGCCGCGCTCGGCGTGTCGTTGCGGGTAACCGACGATTTCCTGTATCCCATCGTGGTGGCCGTTTCGGTAATCACTACCTTCTTTACGCCTTATATGATACGGATGGCCGAGCCGGCTTATAACTTCCTCGACAGGCGGATGCCGCCTTCGTGGAAAGCCTTTCTCGACCGGTATGCCTCCGGCTCCAACACCATCCGCCACAAAAGCGCCTGGAACCGGCTGCTGAAATCGTTGGTCCGCATCGTAGCTACCTATACCGTATTGTGTACCTTTTTTATCCTCATCTTTTTTCAATACGTCGCCCCGTGGATACGGGAGTATATTCCCGGAGTGCGGGGCTCGCTCATTTGCCTGGTAATCGTGTTGGGGGTGATTTCGCCTTTCTTGCGGGCCATCATTATGAAGAAAAATCATTCGGCCGAATTCCAGCAATTATGGAAAGACAATAAATACAACCGCGGTCCGTTGGTTTCACTTATCGCTGTACGCATCTTACTGTGTATCGGCATCGTGATGGGAATCGTGGCCGAACTGTTTAACGTCGCGTTGGGGTTGGGGCTGGCTATCGCCGTGATTATTATCGGCATGATCGTGGTGTCGAAGCGTCTGAAGAAACATTCCATTTTGCTGGAACGCCGTTTTTTCCGGAACTTCAGCGAACGGGAGCTGGAGCAGGAGCGGAAATCGCCTATTAAACGGAACTTCGTCAATAACCTGTTGCTGCGCGATTTGCACCTGGCCGATTTCGATGTGGTGCAGGGTTCCATGTCGGTAGGACGTACCTTGAAAGAGTTGAATTACCGGCAGAAGTACGGGGTGAGCGTGGTTTCCATTATCCGGGGTGAATACCGCATCAACATTCCCGGCGGCGAAGAACGTCTGTATCCGTTCGACAAGGTGATTGCCGTGGGAACCGATAAGGAACTGGAAGACTTCCGGCAGGATATAACCGCCCGGAACCAGCGTAACAAAAAGGAAATGGCAGCAAAGTACCAGGGCGATGTGAGTATGGAGCAGTTCGCTATAGAAGCCGGCTCCAAGCTGATCGGGCTTACTATCCGGCAATCGGGTATCCGCGACCGGGCTACCTGCCTGGTAATCGGTATCGAGCGGGGCGACCGTTCGTTGATGAATCCTACGCCGGATACGGTGTTCGAAGAAGGCGACATCGTGTGGATCGTGGGCGAGCGGAGTAAGTTATTCCGGTTGGCGGAAGGAAAACGGATTTAATAACCTTTAGATAAACTAAGTATGAAATTTATCGGAATTATCCCGGCGCGGTATGCGTCTACCCGGTTTCCGGGCAAGCCGTTGGCCGATATCGACGGCATGCCGATGATCGAGCGGGTGTACCGGCAGGTGGAAAACGTGCTCGATGCGGTATGCGTGGCTACCGACGACGAGCGCATCAGGGGGGCTGTACAGGCTTTCGGAGGGAATGCGGTAATGACTTCGGTTGCCCACCGCAGCGGTACCGACCGGTGTTATGAGGCGTACACGAAAGCGGGAGCGGGGTATGATGTGGTAATCAACATCCAGGGCGACGAGCCGTTTATCCATCCCGAGCAAATCGAAACGCTGAAACGGTGTTTCGACGATGCTTCCATACAAATCGCCACGTTGGTAAAGCCTTTTAACCCGGACGACGATTTCGAAACGGTGTTGTTCAATCCCAATACCCCGAAGGTGGTGCTGAACAAGAACAACGAGGCGATGTACTTCAGCCGGTCGGTAATTCCGTATATCCGCGGAAAACAGTATACCGAATGGCTTGCCGCCCATTCTTTTTACAAGCATATCGGTTTGTACGCATACCGGGCGGAAACTTTACGCGAAATCACCGGGTTGCCTCAGTCGCCGCTCGAACTGGCCGAGTCGCTGGAACAACTTCGCTGGCTCGAAAACGGCTATAAGATAAAAGCCGGCATTACGCACCGGGAAACCGTGGGCATCGATACGCCCGAAGATTTGGAAAGGGCGGTACGGTTCCTAAGGGAAATGAAGTAAGGTGGAATCGTTTTACCCTAACTTCGGGAAATAAAAAAAGCGCTCTTTTGCAGGAGCGCTTTTTAGTATGCATGGGTTCGTTACTTTTTCTTCAACCCTTCGAAAATCAGTCTTTCCAGCTCTTCCGCCAGTTCCGGGTTGTCGCGCAGGCAATCTTTAGCCGCCTCGCGTCCCTGGCCTAACTTCGAATCGTTGTAGCTGTACCAAGAGCCGCTTTTCTTGATGATATTCAGGTCGGTACCCAGGTCGATGATTTCACCCGCTTTCGAAATACCTTCGCCGAACATAATGTCGAACTCGGCCCGGCGGAAAGGAGGCGCCACCTTGTTCTTCACCACCTTTACTTTCGTGAGGTTTCCTTTTACCTCGTCGCCGTCTTTAATCGGCGTGCTCTTGCGGATGTCGAGCCGTACGGAAGCGTAAAACTTCAGGGCGTTTCCACCCGTAGTGGTTTCCGGATTTCCGAACATCACCCCGATTTTCTCGCGCAACTGGTTGATGAAGATACATGTGGTATTCGTCTTGCTGATAGCGCCGGTGAGTTTCCGGAGCGCCTGCGACATCAAACGCGCCTGCAAGCCTACGTTCTTATCACCCATATCCCCTTCGATTTCCTGCTTCGGAGTAAGGGCGGCTACCGAGTCGACTACTACTAAATCCACTGCCGACGAGCGAATCAGTTGCTCGGTAATTTCC
>DBGBSM010000101.1:0-13275 GCA_048468815.1 Parabacteroides sp. | reverse complement strand
CAACAGATTGTTTTCCTTTTATAAAGAGAAACACGTTGTTTAAATACATATACACCTATGACCAAGAAAGAACTTGTTTACGGCATAGCTTTGGAAACAGGCTTGTCGAGCTCGGATGCCGCCAAGGCAGTCGACGCTTTTATGAAAGTAGTGGAAAAATCGTTGCGTAACGGCGAAGCGGTATCCTTAATGGGCTTCGGCTCCTTTTTCGTATCCAACATGACTGAAAGGAAATGCGTCAATACCAAAACAAAAAAGCAAATCGTTATACCGGCGGCCAAAGTGCCCCGCTTCCGGGTAGCGTCCCGTTTACGGGATGCGATTATGAAATAAAAAAACGGCCGGTCTATTTCCGGCCGGCGGTTGTTGCAGACCCGCCTAAGCAAGAGCCGTCTTTCAATTTCTCTTCATCCGCATAACTGTAATAGTTTCCGTCGCACAAAATAACATGGTCGACCAGGCTGATATCCATCAGGCGGCAACTCTCCTGCAATTTACGGGTAAACTTGTCGTCCTGCAAACTCGGGGCGGTATTCCCCGAAGGATGGTTATGGCATACTACCAGGGCCGGGACCAGCGCCGACAAGGCCGATTTAAGGATAATCCGGATGTCGGCCGACGTTTCGTTTATTCCGCCCTGGCTTATTTTTATCCGTTCGGTTACTTTATTCGCCCTCGACAAGAGCGCAATCCAGAGTTCTTCGTGAGGCAAATCACACAGCAACGGATAAAAATACTGGTATACTTTCCGGCTCGAATTAAGTGTTTCGCACTGGGGTACTTCCGCCTGCCCGCGCCTTTTCCCCAATTCGAGGGCCGCCATAATGGTAACGGCTTTCGCTGTTCCGATACCCCTGAACTCGTTCATCAAATCGCGGATGGAATATTTTCCTAAAACGTTGAGGTTGTTGCCGGCCGTATGAAGAATATGGGACGCCAACTCTACAGCGGTTTGCTTATCGTTTCCCGAGCCGATAAGGATAGCCAGCAATTCGGCGTTACTCAGCGAGCTTACGCCTTTCAATATCATTTTTTCACGGGGCCGGTCTTCTTCCGCCCATTCTTTAATGCTTAATTTTTCCATAACGTTAAGGGTTCGATTAAAAAAAGGAACAGGAAGAACCGTCGTTCTTCCTGTAAAGTTTATTCGGGCCGGTTAACGCACGCGTTCGATATACGAACCGTCGCGCGTATCTACCTTGATTTTTTCACCGGTATTGATAAAAAGCGGTACCCGTACTTCGGCGCCCGTTTCAACCGTAGCCGGTTTCAGCGTGTTGGTAGCGGTATCGCCTTTCACGCCCGGTTCGGTATACGTTACTTCGAGGATCACGTTGGGCGGCATTTCGCAAGTCAGAATCGTTTCGGTAGCGGCGTGTACCATCGCTTCCACCATATCCCCCTCTTTCAGGAACTGAACCCCTTCGATGCTTTCGCCGGGGATGGAAATCTGTTCGAAAGTTTCGGGGTGCATAAAGTTATATCCCATCTCGTCTTTATAGAGAAACTGATACGGACGACGCTCGATACGCACTTCTTCTACCTTTACACCCGAGTTCCAGGTTTTATCGAGAATCCGGCCCGTTACTACGTTTTTCAGCTTCGTACGGACGAAAGCCGGTCCTTTACCCGGTTTTACATGGAGAAATTCGACAATAAAGTAATAGGTACCGTCTATATCCAGACACATACCGTTTCGGAAATCAGCAGTTGTTGCCATATAATTGCGTTATAATTTGATTAATAATTCTCGTGTAACCGGCTGCAAAAGTATTGATTTTACCCCATATACGCAAATACTCGGTTTATTTTCCGGCGAAGCCCGCTTTTGCGTTACCCGAACCGACCCGGAACCGCTACTTCAGAATAAAGAAAGAATAAAACCGATTACAGGCACCAGTACCGCCGTCATCACGCCCATCAATCCTATCGCCAACCCGCTCAATGCGCCTTCCACTGCGCCGAGCTGGAGAGCGGTTGCCGTTCCCACCCCGTGACTCGAAGCGCCCAAGGCAAGCCCTTTGGCTATGCGGCTTTCGATGCCCAGCACCTTCATCACCAAGGGCCCGGCGATACTTCCGAAAATACCTACCGCCACCACGATTACCGCCGTAAGCGACGGATTGCCGCCTGCCTTTTCTGCAATACCCATCGCTATCGGCGTAGTAACCGATTTAGGCTGAAGCGTGGCGATCAACGAAGTATCCGCCCCCATCAGCTTACCGATGGCGATTACGCTTACGATGCCGATGACAGCCCCGACGAAAACAGCCGTCAGGATAGATACCACATTCCCTTTGATATACTGCATCTGGTCGTACAACACATACCCCAGCGCCACGACCGACGGCCCCAACATAAAATGAATGAGCCGGCTACCTTCACGAAACGTTTCGTAGTCGATATGAAATACTTTCAGGATAAAAATAATAACGGGGATTGAAGTAAGCAACGGATTCAACAGCCGGATGTGTGTTTTTTTGTACAACGCCGAAGCGGCGATATAGGTTCCGACTACCAGGGTGAGCGCAAAAATTTCGGAATGCAACAGCGTATGCATGGCTACTTATCCTCCTTTCCCAATTTTTGCTGAACGAGCGCCACGGAAGCGATTACCAGTACCGTACTCACGATACAGGCGGTAAGAATAACCGTCCAGTACCGGGAAATAATTCCCAACGCGTTCATCAGCCCTACGCCCGCAGGCAAAAAGAATAAGCCCATGTTATCGGTAAGCAACCGGGAAACCCTTTTTACATTCGCCGGTTTGACGAGCTTGAAAACCAACGCGGCAAACAAAAGCATCATTCCGATTACGCTTCCCGGAACAAAGCCGTCGATCCAAAAGCTGACGAACTCGCCGGTAAAATAAAAAAACAGGATGTAAAATACTTCTTTCAGCACGATTTCCGGTTTAAATCAAAAACTCCGGCAAAGGTAATACAAGTTTAGGAAACCTGTTTTACAACATATTGCATTAAGCAATGTTTAACAATCGAGCAGCCGGAAAACCGGGCCTTTTGCGGAAAAGAGATAAGGAGAAACAAAAAACGGATACCCGGAAGCAGTTGCACGGAACATTTCATTTCCCATGCAATCGCCACCGGATATCCGGTATGTACCTGCCGTTCTCCGAGCCGGGTCGTAACGAAACAGATCGTCGTTATAACTTCTTTATATCCAACGAACCGAAATTTCCGTCGAAAACGATTTCCCCGGTCCGGCCGCCGTTGAAGTTGCATTCTATGTCTTTGGTAGAACCCTTTTCCACCCAATTCTTATTGTCTGGTTTAAAAGCGCTTTCCCAGGAAACATTTCCGAACGAAGCATGGGCTTTCAGCGAGAAAGAGGTTTCGGGCGCTAACCGGAGCTTCGTATTTCCGAATTTGGTTTTTATTTTTATCCGGGAAAAGCCGGTCGCTACGTCGCTCACATCGAGATTACTGTGGGCTAATGCCTGTACATCGGCCGACTGGGCGAGCCGGGCTACCGAAATATTACTGAACTGGGCATCCAGCGCCAAGTCGTTGCAGGAAGCGATTTTCCCTTCGCCATGCCGTACGGTTAGCTTAATAGACTGAAGCGCACCTGTTTTCAAATTGGAAAACTGCGAATCCGCCTTTACTTGCCCGGCATCTCCGATAACCACTTTTCCGGAATGCCGCAAGCCGAGAACCGCATCGGCCAGGTTCCCTAACTTTACGTTGCTGAATTCGGAGTTTACCGTAAGAGGGGCCGTAAAATTTTCGCCGGCGATATTCCCGAACTTAACGGAAAGATCCGATTCGCCCGCATGCGTTCCCGACACATCGATATTCCCGAATTTTTGCATAAGCGAAAGCCGCACGTAATCCGGAACCAGTAATGTATAATTCACCGTAACCCGCTCCTTGTCACGTTGCTCGAACTTATCCGTCCGGGTAACAGCCTTAATCCGGTTTTTATCGGAAGTAATATCCACCGAGACTTTCTCCATGTTTTGTTCCGCCGTACGTTCGTTATCGGCTTTCGACACGATTACCACCCGCATTTCCACCCCGTCTTTCGCCCAATGCTCCACGGCAATATTCCCGAAACGGTTGTCGATTTGGATTTCCGTACCGTGCCCGGCCGGGAACGTACGCACGAATTCTTTCTTTTTAGCGCTACCGGCCGGAAAATCCGGCGAAGCTGCATTTACGAGATTCGTGCCGATAAGAAAAACGAGGAACATTCCGAATGCTGTTCGCTGTAATTTTGTTGCTTGCATACTTACTTTTATTTTGAAGGTTAATACGATTCGTTCCGGTTTTCGATTTGCTCCAACATAAAGTGGAGGCTGTTCAGGCTGGTTCCGTATAACTGAATCAGGGCATACGCCCTTTCCTGCGAACCCGGCAAATGAGGCAACAGGCTTTTTTCGACCCGCTTATTCACTTCCATAATCCGCAGGCTCTCTTCCAGCACTTGTCGCTTTGCCAGCACATCCCCCGTTTCGGCATCCTCGATGCGGGCAATTACGTCGTTCATCTGCATCAGGTAATACGTACGGAGGCTGCTTATTTCGGCCGAGGCCGGGCAAAATTCCGAAGGGCCTCCCCTTTCGCCTTTCAACACAGGATACCCCGTCAACAACAGCACCAGCACCGTAGCGGCTATCCCCGCCGCATACAGGAGATACGTCCGGCCGGCCGGTTTCTCCACGGCCGCCAGTTTCGCTTCGAAACGCTTCTCATGCCCGCAAGGAAGCGCTTCCCGGTCGAAATTCTCCCGGTTATCCGCTACAAATCGCTTCAGTTTATCCATGATGTTCATCCGTTATTAAATCCAGTAATTTCTTTTTGGCCCGCAAGTATTGGGTACGCACAGTTACCTGCTTGATGTCGAGAATCGAGGCGATTTCCTCCATATCGTATCCTTCGAACAGGTAAAGCGAAAGAATCATGCGGTAGCCCGCCGGCAGCCGTTGCAGGCCGCTTTTGACACGCTCGACGGAATAAGCGACGCTTTCTTCGGCAGCCTCCTCCTCTTCGACGGAAGTATCGGCATACCGGTCGGTCAGTTCTTCCGGCGCCGGGTTTTGTTTGCGTACGTAATCGATAGCGGTACGCACGGCAATCTGCTGCATCCAGGCCTCGAAACACAGTCCGGTACGATACTGGCCTATCCGGGTAAAAATTTTCAGGAAAGCATCCTGCATCGCTTCTTCCGCCTCGGGAGCATTTCCGATAATACGGAAACAAGCCGCATACAGCCGCCCGGCATGGTTCCGGTAAAGGGCCAACTGCGCGGAACGGCTTCCTTTCCGGCAGCCTTCGACGAGGGATGTGGTAGATTGCTCCATTTGCTTATATAAACGAATGCCTCTAAAAAGAAGTTGCATCTGTGAGGGAACAAAATAACAAAAAAAAGAGAGGCATCTCACGACGCCCCTTCTCCCTGTACTAAATGATAAAAATAAAAGTTATGTGGGAAGGTTATCTGACCTTCATTTTATTGTTATAGTTGATATGCTTGTCAATGACCGAAAACATCCGGTTATTCCGCTTGTCCCAACTATAGGTAATGGAAAATTCCTTCTCCTCTCCCTCGGCATCCTGCGCCTTTACCGTAAAGGTATAAGGCGAAGCCTCCGTTTCCTTTATCGTGCGCAAGTCGAAAGCGATAAGGCCTTCGGCCAACGGCCCGCTGGTTTGGTAAGCGTTATGGGTAAACACATACTCGTTCGGATTGCCCGAAAGTTCGTTTTTGGCCAGGTTCAAGAAATGAACCGAGCCGTAGGCCGTGGGAATGGCGAAATGGATATTGAGGTAATCGTCGGCGATGGCGTAATCCAATACCCGTACCGGGTCGGAACCCAAGCTGTCGCGGGTGGCGGCCGTAAGCACGGTCATATCTTTCGTAAGAATCGGAATCAACAGGTTCACCATCACGCCGTGCGAATATCCCTGCACGCTGTCGCCCAAAATGGTGTAATTGGCCACGACACGGGTTTGCTGCACGGGGCGGTCGGACGGATTGCCGGAAGCGGTAAGCGGCAACAATGTGGTGCCGTCGTCCAACTGCAGGTAATATTGATTATCGCTTAACGGTTTGACCGTAGCCGCACTCACCCAGAACTTATCCAACGAATAGCCGTCGTCGTTACACGAAGTAAATAAAGCAGCCGATAAAATGAGGCTGGTAAGGGCTAAAAACACGCTGTTCCTTTTCATGATATATACTTGCTGGATACTACTAACAAAGATGCGATTTTTCTCAAAACGCTGCAAGGAACAGCAAAAAAAATTAACGGCACAAATGATTCCGGATAGTTTCGGCCGCCCGTCGGGAAGCGCCCGGCGCCCCGAGGGTCCGGATTATTTCGTCGTACCCCGCCAGCATCCGGTCGCGGTACTCCGTATCCGACAGCAAACGGCCCAGCTCGTTCCGGATATTCTCCAGGGAAAAATGAACGGAAAACAATTCTTTCACCACCTCTTTCCCGGCAATCAGATTGACCAGCGAAATATAGGAAATATGAAAAAAGTGCTTGAAGATAAAATACGTGATATGCTTACCCGCCACCTTATAACACACGGTTTGCGGCACGCGCAGCAAAGCGGTTTCGAGCGTAGCGGTACCCGACGTAACCAAGGCCGCCCGGCTCTGCTGCAACAACCGGTACGTTTGGCCGAATACGATGCCAGCCGGATGCGAAGCGATATACGGCGCATAAAACTCCGGCTCTATGCCCGGAGCGCCCGCAATAACCGGCTGGTATTCCGGATAGGCCGCTGCCGCCTCCAGCATCACAGGCAGATTATCGCGGATTTCCTGCCGGCGGCTCCCGGCCAGCAACGCAACGACCGGCCGGCCGTCGAGCCCGTTACGTGCGATAAACTCGCCGAACGTTTCGCCGGCGCCTTCCCGGACGGCTATGGCATCTACCGACGGATTGCCCACGTACGCCACCTCATACCGCTGCGTGCGGTAAAACTCCGTTTCGAAAGGCAGGATGCACAGCATCTTATCCACATACCGGCGAATCGACCGGATACGGTATTTTTTCCAGGCCCATATTTTAGGAGAAATATAATAATAAACGGGAAGGTTTAGTTCTTCCTTGACAAACCGCGCGATTTTCAGATTGAAACCGGGATAATCCACCAGAATCACCGCATCCGGACGGTAGCGCCGGATATCCTCTTCACACCGGCGCATATTTCGCAGGATGGTACGCAGGTTTTTCAGAACCGGAATAAACCCCATAAAAGCCATTTCCCGGTAATGCTTTACCAGTTCGCCCCCTTCGGCCTGCATCAAATCGCCGCCCAGGAAACGGAATTGCGCCCCGGTATCGAGTGTTTTCAGCGCCGCCATCAGGTTCGAGGCATGCAAATCGCCCGACGCCTCGCCCGCAATCAGGTAATACTTCATTCTTCCCAGCTTTTTAACCGGTTCAGCACGGCATAATCGGTTACGTCGATGGTACAGGGCACCAGCGAGGCATACCCGTGGTCTAACGCATAGATATCGGTATCCGTAGCCTCGGGACGATATTCCTTGAATTCCCCCGTAAGCCAGAAGCGTTCTTTGCCCGAAGGAGATTTCACTTTCATGTATTCCTTTATCCACTTTCCTTCGGCTTGCCTGCACACCTTCAGTCCTTTCACCTCCCGCTCATCGGGCACGTTCAGGTTGAGATAAGTACCGGGAGGCAGCCCTTCTTTCAACAGCTGGCGGGCTACCAGCCGGGCATACCGGCAACTGGCCGTGAAATCGGCGTCCGGGTCGTGCGAAGTGAGCGAAACGCCGAACGAAGGCACCTGGAAAATACATCCTTCGAGCGCCGCCCCCATCGTTCCGGAATAGTGAATGCAAATGGCGGCGTTCGTTCCGTGATTGATACCGGAAACGAGCAAGTCGGGCTTGCGGCTCACGACCTCGTTGATAGCCAGCTTCACACAATCGACCGGCGTACCGGTACATTTATAAACGGTTACGTTCCGTTCTTTCTTCACCAGCGAGTACCCGATAGGCACCTCGGAAGTAATGGCGCTCGACATGCCCGAGCGGGGGCCGTCGGGAGCCATTACCACCAGTTCGCCCAACTCGCGCAGGCAGTTTATCAGTTCGTTAATGCCCTTGGCTTCTACGCCGTCGTCGTTGGTTATCAGGATAAGAGGAGTTCGATTCATCATGTAGTCCTATAAAATCAAATTGGAGGGTAAAGATACTCGAAACGGCCGGATAGCCGGGTATGGATTCTCTAAAAGTTCGTTATCTTTTTCAAAAAAGGAAGGTAACTTCCGGTACGAAAGTAGGTTGTTCGGCATATTCTGTCTATCTTTGCTCGAACGAGCGAAGGCAGGCGGCGAGCCGGGCCGGCGTGGTTCTGCTCCCGGCTCGCCCAGTCCGGGCTACGCCGGATCGGGGATAAAGCGAGTTATCAACAAATAAGGGAACTTTTCAACAAAACGGACATTGTTTTGCCGTTACAGTTTTTTGATGCGGGTATTCTTCGTTAATTTGCCCCCGAATAAATACGTAATAATATGGGAAAGATTATAGCTTTAGCGAATCAGAAGGGTGGTGTAGGCAAAACTACCACAACGATTAATCTGGCTGCATCGCTGGCTGCACTCGAAAAGAAAGTGCTGGTAGTGGATGCCGACCCCCAGGCAAACGCTTCGTCCGGATTAGGGATAGATATCCGGAACGTGGAGCTGTCGATTTACGAATGCATCGTGAACGGCGTGGACGCTACGAAAGCCATCGCCAAAACCGAAATAGAAGGACTGGAAATCATCCCCTCGCACATCGACCTGGTAGGGGCGGAAATCGAAATGCTGAACCTCGACGAACGGGAACAGATACTCAAGCAGCTCCTCACACCCCTAAAAACCGCGTACGACTTTATCCTGATAGACTGCTCGCCCTCGCTCGGGCTCATTACCGTAAATTCGCTTACGGCCGCCGACTCGGTGATTATCCCGGTGCAATGCGAATACTTCGCCCTCGAAGGCATTAGCAAACTGCTGAACACGATTAAGATTATCAAGTCGAAGCTGAACCCGGGGCTCGAAATCGAAGGATTCCTGCTCACCATGTACGACTCGCGTCTGCGGCTGGCCAACCAGATATACGAAGAGGTAAAACGGCACTTCCGCGAACTGGTTTTCACCACGGTGATTTACCGGAACATCAAGTTGAGCGAAGCGCCCAGCTACGGACAGCCGGTATTGCTGTACGACGCCGAATCGAAAGGAGCGGTGAACCACATGCAACTGGCGAAAGAGCTGATTGAAAAAAATAAGTAATACGATACGAAAGAAAGAGTTTGATTGATATATGGCAACACCCAAAAGATCGGCACTCGGCAGAGGATTGGATGCGTTGATTACGATGGACGACGTTACCACCGGCGGCTCGTCGTCGATTAGCGAAATAGAACTGTCGAAAATACAACCCAACCCCGAACAGCCGCGTTCTATCTTCGAGGAAGAAGCGCTGGAAGAACTGGCCGCCTCCATCCGTTCGTTAGGACTGATTCAGCCGGTTACCTTACGCGAAACCGGCCCCGACCGGTACCAGATTATTTCGGGCGAGCGCCGGTACCGGGCTTGCCTGAAAGTGGGCATGACCACCATTCCGGCTTACATCAAAACGGCAGCCGACGAAAATGTGGTGGAAATGGCGCTTATCGAAAACATCCAGCGGGAAGACCTGAACTCGATAGAAATAGCGCTGGCCTACCAGAAATTGATCGACAACTACGGGCTCACGCAAGAGAAGCTGAGCGAGCGGGTAGGAAAAAAGCGGACGACGATTGCCAACTACCTGCGCTTGCTGAAACTCCCGGCCGAGATACAAATGGCGCTCAAAGACCGGAAAATCGACATGGGCCACGCCCGGGCGCTGATTTCGGTACAAGACCCGGAGTTGCAACTGGCCTTATACGAGCAAATTCTGGCCGAAGGCTTGTCGGTGCGCCAGGTGGAAGAATTGGTTCGCGGCTTATCGGAAGGCGGCGACGCCATACAGAAACTCGCGCCGAAACAGAAAAAAACGGTCCCGGAGGAATATAACTTGCTGAAAGACCAGCTTTCGCGGTTTTTCAACACGAAGGTACAATTCAGTTGCAACGAGAAAGGGAAAGGAAAAATCACCATTCCGTTCACCTCCGAAGAAGAATTGGAAAAGTTGATCGCCTTGTTGGATTCATTGAAAAAATAGTACGGCAGTGCATATCGATATAAAAATAACGACCGTTCTTTTGGCGGTTTGCAGTTTTTTCGTTCCGGAAAAGCTACAGGCCCAGGAAGAACAACCCGAAAAGGAAATCGTAAGGGAAACGGTAATTCTGGAAGAAGCGCCCGACTCTACCGTTACCTCGGTGCTGATAGCGGCCGACTCGGTGGTGGCCGAAGTACCGGTTCCCAAAGCGGACGAGCCGTTCAAGCCGAGCCCCGGCCGGGCGGTATTGTATTCGGCCATATGCCCCGGACTGGGACAGATTTACAACCGAAAATACTGGAAGCTGCCGTTGGTATACGGCTCGTTTATGGGATGTATCTACGCCGTTACCTGGAACAATAAAAACCTGCAGGATTACAGCCAGGCGTACAAAGACATCATGGGCGCCGACCCGATGGTGAACGACAGTTGGAAGAATTTTCTTCCCTACGGAGCCGACCCGGAAGAATACGTAAACGACAATAATTTTAAAGACAAGCTCAAGCAGCGGAAAGATTATTACCGGCGGTACCGCGACCTGAGTATCATCATCACCGGACTGGTATACTGCATTTGCATGATCGATGCGTATGTAGACGCCCAGCTTTTCGATTTCGACATTTCGCCCGATTTATCCATGCGGGTGGTTCCGGTAATGGAGCCGCCCACCAATCATAATGCACGCTCGTACGGCGTAAGTTGTAGTTTTAATTTTTAATTGCATGAAACGATACTTTCTTTTACTGGCCTTTTCGATTGCCGCGCTAACCGGCGCGACAGCCCAGGAAAACGCGGATTTTTCTACCGGAACAGCAGCCGGCTCCGCCCTGACCGACGAAGTGGGAGCGATTCCCGAGAGCCTGGATGCCGATATCGACAGCCTGCTGCATACCTGGCATGTGAAATATTTTACCAAACGGAACGAGTACTGCCACGACGACGTGGAAAACGTATTTTTCCCCGATACGGTTTACCGGGAACGGTTACGGCGATTGCCGCGGGTAATTCCGATGACGTATAATAACGTGGTACGCGATTGTATCGACTTGTATGCCGAACGCAAGCGCGGCCTGGTGAAATACATGCTGGGCATGGCCGATTTTTATTTCCCGATTATCGAGCAAGCGCTCGACGAACACGGACTGCCGCTCGAACTGAAATACCTGGCGGTGGTAGAGAGCGCCCTGAATCCCGTAGCCCTTTCGCGGGTAGGCGCCTGCGGGTTGTGGCAGTTCATGCTGCCCACCGGCAAGATGTACGGGCTGGAAATCAACAGCCTGGTCGACGAACGGCGCGACCCGGTAAAAGCTACGCACGCCGCCTGCCGGTATTTCGAGGACATGTACCGGATTTACGGCGACTGGAACCTGGTGCTCGCTTCGTACAACTGCGGACCGGGCAACGTGAACAAGGCGATTCGCCGGGCCGGAGGTAAAACGGATTTCTGGGAAATCTTTCCGTACCTGCCGAAAGAAACCCGCTCGTATGTGCCGCTTTTCATCGCGGCCAACTACATTATGAATTATGCGTGCGACCACAATATCTGCCCGGTGCAGACCAACCTGCCGATGGCAACGGATACGGTGATGATTACCAATTACCTCCATCTGCAACAGGTAGCCGAGGTACTGCACCTCGACGTGGAAGAGCTACGGGCGCTCAACCCCCAGTACAAACGGGATATTATTCCCGGTAACACCGGCGCCTGCGTACTGAAACTGCCCGCAGCCGAAACCTATGCGTTCGTTGACCGGACGGATACGGTTTACCTGCACAAAGCCGAAGAACTGCTGGCCAACTGCCTGGACCGGAATCCCGCCGACGGGCCTTCGCCGAAAGCCACCCAAGAGCGGATTACCCACACGGTGCTACACGGCGAAAACCTGTATACCATTGCGAACCGGTACGGAGTGACCGCCCGCGACATAAAGAAATGGAACCGGCTGAGCTCTACCCGGGTAGCCCGTGGTAAGCGGCTGGTATTGTATGTGGATAACGGCGGAGTGGCTTTTGCCTCGGCGCAACCCCGAAAGGAAGAAAAACCGGCCGCCGCTTCCCAAGCTACGGCACAAGCCAAACCGGTAGCCTCGTCGTTACCTAAAAACACCCGGGCGCAAGCATCGGCTTCTTCCGGAAAATCCCGGTCGTACACGGTTAAATCGGGCGATTCGCTTTACTCCATCGCCAAACGGTACCCGGGCGTATCCACCAACGACCTGCTCAAGGCGAACGGCCTTTCCAGCGCCTCGATCCGGCCGGGACAGGTGTTGAAAATTCCGCGGGGATAGCCTGGTTCCCCGCCGGCAGAGAACGATGCGGCAAGTAGGCGATCGAACAAACAGGCGAACACAGAGGCACGGAGACACAGAGCGATGATAAGAATAAAAACCAATCTTTCTATTCTTTGTTTCAAGCTCAGTTCGTCTTCTCCCGAGCGAACAGGTCGTTTGTCGAACCGTCGTCGCCCATTATCCCGATTTCTTCAAACACTTTCCGGTACACCTCGCCTTTCGCCTCGACCGGTTTGGGATATGCCCGCGACGACGACGGAAGCCGGTACAAACGCATCTCACGCCCGTTGAACGTAAACGGCGTACTGCCGCCCGTAGCCGGCATTTTCACGGGCACCATCGACAGAAACGTTTCCGTAGCCTTCTGCCCGGCCGTCAACACGGTACGGCACTGCGGAATGCGGCCCAGTACATCGGCCAGGTCGATGGTTTCCACAATTTCCAGGAATTTGTCGGAAGCATTGTCTTTCAGCCGCATCACCTCTTTCCCGGTATCCGTAAGCGCAATGCCTTTTTCCCACAAAAAAGCCTTGATTCTTTCCGGGTCGAACGTTTTTTTATCGGCCGATAAAAAGTATCCCTTATCGCCGAAAAACACCCACCCGTAAATACGCCACATGTCGTTTATAAAGTTCGGATAATAAAAATCCATACTCCATTTTTCCTTCTTCGGAGGGAAACTTCCCAGCATCAGCACGGTGGCATGCGGAGGCAGGAACGGTTCCAGCGGATGTATTTCCGTATTTTTTTCTTTCATAACGCTTTCGTTTTTTCGATATACAAAAAT
>DBGBSM010000100.1:0-5896 GCA_048468815.1 Parabacteroides sp. | reverse complement strand
TCGCAACCATAACGTTCCGGCGGCCGAACTGGTTTTAGGCGAGTTACTACAGGCTCGCGGATTAGCGGGATATTCCGCCACCGGGAAATCGGAAAACGAAGTAATCGAAGATATCCTGAAAGAACGGCGGAAAGAGCTCTGGGGCGAAGGCTTTTCTCTTACCGATATTCTACGTACTCAAAAAGCCGTAGAGCGCGAACCGCTTAGCAAGGCCGAAACCGCAAACAAAGTAATGTGCTGGCAGGACGACGAGAAAGTGAAAGAAAAAGAATACACCCCGCAAGGGCATTCGGTAACGAATTTACCGGATGAATCGGAGTTCGTACCCAACAGCCGCTATTACCTGTATGCCATCCCGCAAAAAGAAATCAACGCCAATCCGAATCTGCAGTAAGCTAACCGGATTACACAATTAATAAAGCGGTTGCGCCCCGAGCATTTCCACGCTCCGGTGCAACCGTTTTTTTATAAAAGGCAAATGCAGTTGCAGAGGCTTGCACGCACCGGACAGAAAAACCGTTGGTCCGGTTGTTGTTGTTCACGTACGCATCTCCGGAGTTGAGTTTCAGGTTGTAGGCGTTGCTGCCATTCGGCGTAGACGTCCATCCGTAACCCCACGTACCCGAATTGTACAGCTTGCCGTCGCTGTTGTTCCGGTTCCCGGAGGCGGGGAAGAAAAAGGTAACCGCTAACCTGGTTGCACTACAAAGCCGATAGCCGGCAGCGTAATGGCAACGCCCGCATAGCTCGTAACAACGCCCGCATAGCTCGTAACGATACCCGGCCGAAACACGGTTCGGCTCCGGGCGGTTGCGTTACAAGCGGGTTACTGAATCTGCAATGACTCTCTCCGGCAAAACAAGGCTTTGCCGGACTCCCGTCATACCTGCATTTGCCTTATGGAATCCGGAAAACCCGTATCGTTTGTCGTTTCATTTCGGCGCATTAAGTTCTTTCTGTTAAAACCTACCGGTTACCGTAGAAAAGCCGGCCGGTTTTATCTTTTTTGCAACAAGTAAAAAACGTTCTTATCTTTCAAGAAAATACTCCACTTCGATCTCATCTATTTCCGGTACTTCCGTATCGCTGAAAACAAGCTGCTCCACAACCAGGCGCCCCGAAGCGGTATCGTAATACAAGATTCGCTCCCCTAATTTCTCCAGGGAGTCGCGCGATAACGCCCGCGAGTCTTCGACTCCGGCCTGCGATAAAATATCGTTCCACAAAGAATCGACCGACATACGGAAATAAACCGAATCGACCGAGCCTGAACCGCTATGGGAAGAAAGTATCAACCTATTCCTTTCGACTTTCTGTTCCAAGCAGTTGGCATATTGGTAAGAATGTACCGGATACAATGTACGGAAGCCGGCCACATCCACTTCCGCCGACCGGCGTCGAATCGTAAACGACGGAGTTTCGGCATACCAGGAATATTCTCCGAACTCGGCATACGCCCGGTAAGCGGCCGGGATAACGGAATCGAGCAACACGGAGGAAGAGGCCAGTCCGTATTTATTCTTCACCACGGCCTCCGATTCTTCCCGCGACACATACCGGAAAGCCTCGTACAACCGGCGGTATTTTTCTTTTATACCGGTGGTATCCGCCGGCAATGTCCGCGTATAAGAAAGCTGGCCGCCGGATGTAAAAAGCCCCAGCGAAGCAGCCGTTTCGTCGAACCGCTTTTCCTGCGAGCGCAGCCCCAGGCGGAAAGCCGAAATGCCGGGAATATACGTAAATACCGACAGCAAAACAATGCCTATCCACGCCATATACTGATAGCTGCCCCATTTTTTACTGAAAAACAACAGCGTACATACGGAAAGGAAAACGCCCAGCACAACCAGGTACACCCGGTCTTGCGTGTACCCGTATTGTCCGATGCGGTAAAACGCACCGGCCCAGAACATGCCCAACGCCGGCAATACGTACCACGAAGCGTACCGGTAGTACCAGTCGTAATACCGGCGTTGCAAAAACGGCTGGCATCCCTTTAACAGGAAAGTAACCGAAACAAACGCGATGACGATATAAGCCACGCCCCCTTTCGGCAACGACCACAACAAGGTGATTTTAATGAAATAGATATACAGAATCGCAACATACGCCAACAGTGCCGGCGACAGCACATAATTCAGCAAGATGGAGAACAACCGGGTAACCCGCATCTCTGTTTTTTGCCGGTCGTTGAACGTGAGAAACAACAACGAGAGCATCAAAAAATAGGCGACGGAGGCGGAATAAGCGATAAACCGGCTTTCGGAATCTTCGAATATTTCAAAAATATACCGGATGGAAAAAAATACGGAAAGCGAAAGTAACCACGCTACGGTAGCCAATACCACAGCGAACAGGAGGGATTGAAGATAGCGCAGTACAGATTGGATAAAAAGAAAATTGTCTTTTTGCCGGGTACTTATCCAATATGCCAACTGAATCACCGCCAGCGATACGAAATAAACGGAAAGAGAATGGGTTTCAAGCCAAAAGAAAGGAATAAAGAATACCGCAGAAAGGTAGTAGAGCCAGCGAAACCAGGTGCGCCGCCCGGCAGTAAGGCCGTTCAACGCATAAGAGGCCAGGAAGAAAACCGGGTAATAACATAATACCCATTTCAGCGACTCGTCGTCGGCATATCGGATTTCGTGACGCCAACACCCGAGCACGCAAAATATGACTGATAAAGTTACTTCGACAGGATTCCGGTACAAAGCGGTTCGCATCCGGAGAAGTAATGCATTCAGTTTTTCTTGCATGGCAATCTGTTTTCAAGTTTCCTTCCCTGCAAATGTACAAAAATAGAGTACTCGGTTAACGAAGCGTCCGGATTTATTTCGCCTTTTTATCACACCTGCCCGAACATGCCTTTCTTTCAAATGCCGCACGCTCGACCATACACTCCTATAAATTCGAACAAAAGCCGGGCAAGGCAGTGCGTTTTCGCTGCCCGGCCCGGCTCTTGCTTTTACTACCTGCCGGCTCGCTACTCGTAATGCAGCGCTTCGGCCGGCTGTATTTTCGCCGCATTCCGTGCCGGATACCAAATACCGGCTATAATCATTCCCGTAAGTAACAGGTAGGTGATAAACGTAGTTATCAGAAAGCGCCCGGCTGAAAAAGGAAGGGCCTCGACATCCACGATTTCCAGCATTCCCAGGTTGAGCGATACCAGGATAGCGGGTACGGCTGCAAAAACCAATAAAACGATACCCTCCGCAACCAGCAACCGCTGTAACCCCAGCGGTGTGTCGCCCAGGGCTACACGCAGCCCCATTTCGCCTTTGCGCGAAGCCGTGCGTACCCAAAAGGTTCCTACGATGCCGAGGATGATATTGACGAGTAAAAATACCATTACGGCCGTTTGGTTTTTCAATTCGCTCTTGGTTCCTTCCCAGGCAAAGAACGTATCGCGCTGGTCGGAGAAAGGTCGTATATCCAACAAGTAAACGTTTCCTACCTGTAACCGCGAAGCCATCTCTTTCCGGAACCGTTCGGCAAAATCTTTACCGGTACCCGGTTTTACCCGTAAGCACACTTCATTTTCGTATGGCTGGACAGGATTGGTTTGCCGGGCCAGTTCTTTTTCCGACAACAAGAGAAAATAACCGCCTTGGGGTTGTTGAAAGTCGGAATAACGAAACGTGCTGACCACGGCGCCTACTTTATACGGAATACTGTCGCCGCCGAAATGGATATTTTTCCCTAATGCAGTACCGCCGCCGAATAATTTCTTTTCCGCTTCGGCCGTAATGATCATTTTTCCGTCTTTTATCGCCGCATCCAATACTTCCGGTCCTTCGCCCGCAGAGGTACGACAAGCGAACACTTGGAAAAAACCCGGACTTACGTGACGTTCTATGTAGTTCTTCGTAATCGAATCGGCCCGTATGTTTCCATAGGTATTTCCATTATTGTAAGGATAAGCCCATCTGGATATACTTACCGTTTCTACCTCCGGGTACCGGCGTATCCGGTTTACGATTTCAAGTAAATCTTCCCCCGAAGTGGTGGTTTTATTTTCAGGTGTGATGTATTTCAGACTCTGCGGCGTATATTCGTCTAATCGCACTTGGTAAACATACTCGATATCGTATCCTAACGGCAAAAAATAGGTGCGGATTTGTACGTACATATAGTCTACGATATACCACAGGAAAATGGAAACGAACAACAATTCGAGCCAAATCAGGACATTGCTGCTGCGTTGCGTCCAGATAATTTTTATAATATGCTTTATCATAATCTTCTGTCGTTTTATTATTGTTGGGTTAAAGACGATACGATATTTTTCTTCGATGCCAGCCAAGCCGGTATTCCGGCCGATACGAGATTGATCAGCAGGCAGAATAAAAAGGCGTAAACGAATACCATCGGCTTAAAAAGCATTTCGGCCGAAGTGGTATCGGTACCGCTGTATAGAGACTGAATCGTGGTAAATAGAAGCCAGTCTTTCATCACAATAACAGCGAAATACGAAAAAGCCAGCCCTACCGCTCCTCCGATTAAGGTAAAAATAAAGTTTTCGTACAGGATTTGTCCGAATAATTCTTTTTGCGAAGCGCCGAACGCTTTGCGCACTCCCAACTCCGCCATCCGTTTTTTCATACGTGAAAGGGTAATCCCCGATAAATTGAAAGCCGGAACCAACAACAAGACCAGTATAATAATAACATATTTACGGATAAGCCCGGACGCATCGGCATCGGCATTCGCCCAATTACGACTTAATTGGGTGAACTGGGTATCCGGTTGTCCCCGTAAATCGAGGCGTACATCCGACAACGTGTTATTCAGCATTTCCACCCGTTGGTCTACTTCCCGGCGAACAGCATCGAAATCGGCCGACGAGGGCGCCAGGATATAGCAACGCATGTTTCCGAGTAAATTTTCGCTCCACCCGTCTTCCGACAAAGGCGTCGTAGTATAAGGCGTCCATACGTTTCCGTAAGCCGCTTCGGCCTGCATGGGGACATCTTTCACTACCCCGCATATCGTATAGGGAACGAAGCTCAACTCGACTGTTTTTCCCACCACATCGTCCGTTCCGTACAACCGGCGCGCAATGGTTTCGGATACAACGGCTTTCCGGATACCCGATTCGAATTCTTCCTGTACATACGGTTGCCCGTCTAAGAAATCGAACTCGAATACCCGCCAGAACGCAGCATCGGTATACGTAACGTCCGCTTTAAAGCCCTCGGTCGTACCCGGAACGGTAGCCAATAAGTTGGTGAACGGTAGTACGCCGGTTACCGCTTCGGCGCTTTTCAACGGATAAAAACATTCTTTGATACTTCGGAGCGAAAGCATGGAATTCGATGACCAGTCGCCGTTGTTTTTCGGCCTCGACGTCGCCCACTTCACCAACAACATCCGGTCGCGGTGCGTTTCGGGCTTGTAGTTGGCGGTACGCACCTCGTATACAATCACAATAATCATAATCATGCAGATAGCCAAAGCCGTACCTACTATCGTCAAGACACCTAAGAACGGATTTTCCTTTAGCAATTGCAGCGCTTGTTTAAAATAGAGTTTATACATATTTCTTCCTTTCTTTATATCGTTTATTATTCGTAATGCAACGACTCGGCCGGGTCGATACGCGCCGCTTCGTTAGCCGGGTAGCCGATACCGGTGAGAATCATCAGCGCCATGAATATATACGTAATGCCGATGCCGGCAGCAAAACGCAACAATGAATTATCCATCATATCGGTGTTGGTAAGGCCGGCATACATCATATTGAGGCAAATAAACAACGCCGGAACAAAAGCGACCGTTAACAACAACATCCCTTCGGTAACTACGACCTGCCGTAACTGGCTCCGGGTAGAGCCTAAAGCCATACGCAAGCCCATTTCTCCTTGCCGGTGCCGGGTACGGAACCAGAAAG
>DBGBSM010000099.1:0-3034 GCA_048468815.1 Parabacteroides sp. | reverse complement strand
ATATTATAAAGCCAGCGCCCCGATTAGCGTTTCCGATACGAAAATCCGGGAAAAGCAAGAGTAGGAACCAGTAAAAACGATAGAACAATTTAACAAACACATGATGTTATACGGAAAGAAAGATACAGCGCTTTATCCTTCCTCCTTCTGCCGGCTCCGCAAATCCGGATGGCAGTAGCGCCCTTTTTCCTTCGTTATCCGGCCATATTCTATCGCCCGTACCGGACACCGGTGGATACAGGCCAGGCATTGCACGCAACGGTTCCCCCACACAGGCCGGTTGCCGCTCCACGAAATCGTTCCGGTAGGGCACGCTTTTACACACACTCCGCAGGAAATACAGGCTTCGGTAGTATAAAAGTGCGTTTTGCCTACCGAAAAACGGGCGAACAACGGATAAACCAAGCCGGTTTTCAATCCCGCGAAAGAACCGGAAACATACCGGCCGGAAAGAGACGTCTTTCCCTGAATCTCGGCGACGATTTCCCGGAGCGCCGGCACCGCATTTTCCAATTTCCGTATTTCCACCTTTTTTTCATCCACATCGAACCCCGGTAATAAAATATAATTATTGGGCATTTGCACAGAGAAAAAACCGGTTACGCCAATTCCTTTTGCCAACAACAGCTTCTTTATCTGCTTATCGGCCCGCCCGCAATCGTCGCCGCAAGTAAAAACTGTGTACACCGGTTGCCCGGCATACCCTTTCAGCTCCAGCCGTTTTACGAAAGCGGCCGCCAATACCGGCAACCCCCACGAATGTACCGGGAAAACGAACAAAACCCGCTTTTCCTTCTCCGCCGGATACACATAAGCACCGTTTTTAACCGCTTCCGATACGGCTGTCAGCGGCTCGTGCAGCGCCTCGGCCAATTCGCGGGCCACCCATAACGAATTGCCCGTTCCCGTAAAATAAAACACCATATCCGTTTGTCTATTTGAATCGTATCCGGCAAATGTAGTACAAATATTTTCTTTTTTACCCACACACCGCCGCCTTACAACCAATAATTTCTACCCGAACGCGCCTGTGCGTATTTAAAAATAAAGTATATTTGCTGAACAGTACACATTATTAAATCGATAAATGCGATGAACGAAAAAAATTCTTTACTGAAATGGGCCATGACCTACGGATTGGGGTTAGGAATCTATTGGGCAATCAAATACGTTTTTTTCATTTTAGGCGTTTCCTACCCGATGTTTAACATCGTATACTGGATACTCACCCTGGCCGTGCCTTTTATCGCGTATTACTTCACCAAGAAATACAAAGACGAAGCGCTGGGCGGCCAAATCAGTTTCTTCCATGCCTGGCGTTACGGCACCATGCTTTATTTTTTCGCCGCCCTCATCGTTTCGCTGGTACATTTCATTTTTTACCAATACATCGCTTCGCCCGATTTCATAGCGAACGCCTACGACCAAACTATCAACCTGCTGAAACAAAGCCAGATTAACACCTCGATGATGGAAAGCCTAAGTAAAATGCCGGTTCCGTCGCCCATCCAGATGGCTATCCAGGGCATCTTTAACAATATCTTTTACGGCATCGTACTTTCCATCCCCGTAGCTTTTATCGTAAGCAAGCACACATCCGCTCCGGCCGCACCGGAAACGAACCCTGAAAAAACGGAGGAATAATGGATATATCAGTCGTGATTCCGTTATATAACGAAGCCGATTCGCTCGGCGAGCTATATAACTGGATTGCCCGCGTGATGCAAACCCACCGGTTCAGTTACGAAGTAATTTTCGTGGACGACGGAAGTACGGACGACTCGTGGCAAATCATACAAACGCTAAGCAAGCAAAATCCGGAGGTAAAAGGGATTAAGTTCCGGAGGAATTACGGAAAATCGCCGGCGTTGAACTGCGGCTTCAAAAAAGCGGAAGGCGACGTAGTAATCACGATGGACGCCGACTTGCAAGACAGCCCCGACGAAATACCCGAACTCTACCGGATGATAAAAGAAGAAGGCTTCGACCTGGTTTCGGGATGGAAAAAGAAACGGTACGACCCCTTGTCGAAAACGCTTCCCACCAAGCTGTTCAACGCCACGGAACGGATGTTTTCCGGCGTAAAGCTGCACGACTTCAACTGCGGGCTGAAAGCCTACAAAAAAGTGGTTATCAAGAATATCGAAGTGTATAACGACATGCACCGGAATATCCCCTATATGGCTAAAATAGCCGGGTTCAACAAAATCGGGGAAAAAGTAGTGCAGCACCAGGCCCGGAAATACGGCAGTTCCAAATTCGGACTAAGCCGTTTTGTAAACGGGTATCTCGATTTGATAACCCTCTGGTTCACTTCCCGGTTCGGGAAAAAGCCGATGCATTTTTTCGGGCTGTTAGGCAGCCTGATGTTTATCGTAGGGTTTATCGCTTTAGTTATCGTACTGAGCTCCAAGCTGTACGCCATCCTGCACGGCGAACAGCAGCGCTTAGTAACCGATACGCCTTATTTCTTTATCTCGCTCACCGGGATGATTGTGGGAACACAACTGTTCCTGGCCGGCTTTATCGGCGAACTGATTACCCGGAATTCGCCCGACCGTAACAATTACAACATAGAAGCTGAAATATGAACCTACTTGAAATTATCCGCAAACGCTGCTCTATCCGGCAATACGCTCCTACCCCGGTAGAGCCGGAGAAACTCGATTATTTGTTGGAAGCCATGCGATTGGCGCCCTCGGCCGTGAATTTCCAACCGTGGCGTTTCCTGGTGGTACGCGAACCGGAAGGATGCACCCGCATCCGCGAGTGCTATCCGCGCGACTGGTTTGCCGCCGCACCGCTGTACATCGTGGTATGCGCCGACCATTCCCAATCATGGAAACGCGCCGCCGACGGGAAAGACCACGCCGACATCGACGCCTCCATAGCCGTGGAACACCTGTGCCTGGCCGCCGCCGAACAAGGATTGGGCACCTGCTGGGTATGCAATTTCGACGTTGCGAAGTGCAAAACGAATTTCCGTATCCCCGAAGCCATCGAGCCGGTAGCGCTCGTTCCGGTAGGATACCCG
>DBGBSM010000098.1:0-2185 GCA_048468815.1 Parabacteroides sp. | reverse complement strand
TCCTCGAAGAAGACCAGAAAGCGCTCGAAGAAGTGGTGGTAATCGGGTACGGTACCCAGAAAAAAGCCGACCTTACCGGCGCCGTTTCCAATATCGGTTCCGAAAAACTGAATACCCAAAGCAACGTCAATATCGGCCAGGCTTTACAAGGTAAAATCGCCGGAGTGGATATCGTTTCGCAAGGGGGCGCTCCGGGTTCGAGCAGCCGTATCATGATTCGGGGAATCGGCACGCTCAACAACGCCAATCCGCTTTATATCGTCGACGGCATGTATATGAGCGACATAGCACACCTCAACCCGAACGACATAGCCAGCATCGACGTACTGAAAGACGCTTCTTCGGCGGCCATTTACGGTTCGCGGGCGGCCAACGGTGTGATTATCATCACTACCAAGTCCGGTTCGAACACAGACGGGAAGCCGGTTATCGACGTGTCGGCCAATATCGGCGTACAGGCACCCGCAAAATACCTCGATATGCTGGATGCGCAGGAATGGGCTGCCGTTACGACCGCCGCCCGCTCGGCGGGGGGAAAAGACCCGCTCGACATGGCGCTCGGCCTGACTTCGAAAGAAAATAACGACTGGCAGCGGATTATGATGAAACCGGCCTTGATGCAGAACTACAACCTCACCGTCAAAGGGGGTACGCCATACTTTACGTACTACACCGGATTAGGCTATACCAACCAGGACGGTATCGTAAAGGGCACGAACTACAAACGGTATAACGCCACGTTCAAATCGGAATACAGGCGCGGATGGCTTACGCTGGGCGACAACGTGGTGTTCAGCGCCCAGCAAAACAACCCGCTGTACGGTTTCGCCCGGGGCGGCTATCTGGGCATCATCCTGGAATCCATCCCCACGTTAGCCCGCTACGATGCCGGCAATGCCATAGGAGGATACGGCAAAAACTACGGCGACGTAACGGATATACCCAATCCGTTGGGCATACTCGACGAAAATATTACCCGCCGCAACCAGGATAACTACAGCGCTTATATCAATCTATACGCCGAAGTGAAGCTGCCGTTCGGGTTGAAATACCGGCTGAACGCCACGCCCGACTTCGGATTGATACGGAACACCGCGTACGAAAATGCATACGATTTCGGCTTACGCAGCAATTCCGTATCGAATTTGGCGGACGACAGGAAAACGACTAATAATTTTTTAATCGAAAACCTGCTATCGTTCGACAAAACGTTCGGCAAACACAAAGTGAGCGCCTTGCTGGGGTATTCTTACCAAAAATACCATACCCGGTATATCAAAGCGACGGGCAAGGGATTGCCGGAAAATATTTACGAGGTGGGAGCGGCTACACAAGACCGGGGCAACGATACCTGGTCGCAGGAAAACGCATTGACCTCTATCATTTCCCGGATATTCTATTCGTACGATAACCGGTATTTGATTACCCTTACTTACCGCCGCGACGGTTCTTCGAAATTCGCTAAAGATAACCGGTACGGCCATTTCCCCTCTGTTTCGGCAGGCTGGAACCTGGCGGAAGAACATTTTATGAAAAACATTTCCTGGCTCGACCAACTCAAAGTAAGGGGCGGCTACGGTGTATTGGGCAATCAGGAAATCGACAATTATATGTACACCAGTACGATTACATCGAATATCAATTATCCCGACGGAAACGGCGGCGTGTACCAGGGGGCCTTTCCCAAAACGTTTGCCACGCCGGGAATCAAGTGGGAAGAAACGGCCATGACGAACGTAGGCGTCGACTTCCTGGCGCTCCGGAACCGGCTTTCGGTTACAGCCGATTGGTATTACAAAAAAACGAAAGACATTTTACTTACGGTACCTATCCCTTTATCGACCGGCGCTTCGAACGACCCGATGCGGAATGCGGGAAAAATAAAAAACACGGGAGTGGAATTTACCGTGGGCTGGAACGATTATGTGAATAAGGATTTCAATTACGGAGTTACCTTTACCGGCAATTACATGGAAAACGAGGTGTTGGAAATGGGTGACGCTTCGCAGGCTATCAACGGAGGCAGCAATTATAAAAACGTATCGACCACCCGTACGCTAGCCGGCTATCCCATCGGAGGGTTCTGGCTGATACAAACCGACGGTTTGTTTCAAAACGCGGCAGAAGTGCAGGCGCATGTCAAAGACGGAAAGCTGATTCAACCGTCCGCCCAACCCGGGGATAT
>DBGBSM010000097.1:0-4634 GCA_048468815.1 Parabacteroides sp. | reverse complement strand
ATCTAATATCATCGAATATGAGTTTGAAAATAATCGTATTAGCGAAACAAGTGCCGGATACGCGGAATGTGGGCAAAGACGCCATGAAGGCGGACGGAACGGTAAACCGCGCTGCGCTCCCCGCCATTTTCAATCCGGAAGACTTGAACGCTTTGGAACAGGCGTTGCGCCTGAAAGACGCTTATCCCGGCAGTACCGTAACCATCCTCACGATGGGGCCCGGCCGCGCCGCCGAAATTATCCGGGAAGGATTATACAGAGGAGCCGATAACGGGTATCTGCTTACCGACAGGGCTTTTGCAGGCGCCGATACGTTGGCTACATCATACGCTATCTCGATGGCGATTCGTAAAATCGAGGGATACGACCTGATTTTATGCGGACGCCAGGCCATCGACGGCGATACTGCACAAGTTGGGCCGCAGGTGGCCGAAAAACTGAAATTGCCGCAAATTACGTACGTAGAAGAGATTCTCGGGGTGGAAAACGGTAAAATCAAGGCGAAGCGCCGGTTGGAACGGGGCGTGGAAACCGTTGAAGGCCCGCTGCCGATGTTGCTTACCGTGAACGGAACGGCTCCCGACTGCCGTCCGCGCAACGCCAAATACGTACAAAAATACAAGCATGCGAAAACGGTAACCGAGAAGCAAGAGGCGGACGCCGATTACACCGACCTGTGCAACAGCCGCCCGTACCTGAACCTGGCGGAATGGAGCGTTGCAGACGTGGATGCCGATGTAAAGGCTTGCGGGTTGTCGGGTTCGCCCACGAAGGTAAAGAAAATCGAAAGTGTGATTTTCCAGGCGAAGGAAAGCAAAACGCTCACCCCGGCCGACGACGAAATCGAAAGCCTGATGAAAGAATTAATCGCCAACCACACCATCGGTTGATGTTATCTCCCTCCTAAAAACGAAAAAAACAATGAATAACTTATTTGTATATTGCGAAATTGAAGACGGCATCGTGGCCGATGTAAGCCTGGAGCTGCTTACGAAAGGGCGCTCGCTGGCCAACCAGTTAGGATGCCGCCTGGAAGCGATTGCCATCGGCGCCGGATTGCAAGGAATCGGCGACCAGGTTTTTCCGTACGGCGTAGACGTGTTGCACTTGTTCGACGATGCACGCCTGTATCCGTACACTTCCCTGCCACACACCTCCATCCTGGTAAATCTCTTTAAAGAAGAAAAACCGCAAATCGCCCTGATGGGCGCCACCAGCATCGGCCGCGACTTGGGGCCGCGCGTATCGTCGGCGCTTACCAGCGGGCTGACGGCCGATTGTACTTCGCTGGAAATAGGCAGCCACGAGGAAAAGAAAGAAAATAAGGTATACGAGAACCTGCTTTACCAGATTCGCCCGGCTTTCGGAGGAAATATCGTAGCCACTATCGTGAACCCGGAATGCCGCCCGCAGATGGCTACGGTACGCGAAGGGGTGATGAAGAAAGAAATCTACGACGCGAATTACAAAGGCCAGACCGTGCAGCACGAAGTGGCCGGGTACGTAAGCAATACCGACTTCGCCATCACGGTGATCGACCGCCAGATGGAAAAGAGCAAATCGAACATCAAGGGCGCTCCCATCATCGTGGCCGGCGGCTACGGAATGGGCTCGAAAGAAAATTTCCAGCTTTTATTCGACCTGGCCTCGGTTATCGGTGCCGAAGTGGGTGCTTCGCGCGCCGCGGTAGATGCCGGCTTTGCAGAGCATGAACGGCAAATCGGGCAAACCGGCGTAACGGTACGCCCCAAGTTGTATATTGCGTGCGGTATTTCCGGGCAAATCCAGCACATCGCCGGCATGCAGGAAAGTTCGCTCATTATCGCCATCAACAACGATCCCAATGCGCCCATCAATACCATCGCCGACTATGTAATTACCGGCGAAGCGGAAGAGGTGATTCCCAAAATGATTAAGTATTACAAGAAAAACACGAAGTAACTATGGCTAATTTCTATTTAGATAATCCTTCCCTGAAGCATCACCTCGCCCACCCGTTGATGAAGCGTATCGTGGAACTGAAAGAACGTAATTTCGCCGATAAAGACCGATACGATTATGCGCCGGTGGATTTCGAGGATGCGATGGACAGCTACGACAAGGTACTCGAAATCGTAGGCGAAATCTGCGGCGACATCATCGGCCCGAATGCCGAGGGAGTAGACCACGACGGCCCTACGGTAAGCAACGGCCGCGTAACCTATGCTCCGGGTACGCAACGAAACCTCGACGCTACCGTAAAAGCCGGCCTGATGGGCATCAGCATGCCGCGCCGGTACGGCGGCCTTAATTTCCCCATCGTGCCGTATATCATGGCGGCCGACATCGTATCGCGCGCGGACGCGGGATTCGAAAACTTGTGGGGATTGCAAGACTGCGCCGAAACGTTATACGAATTCGGGAACGAAGACCAGCGGCAACGGTACATTCCCCGCGTGTGCGGCGGCGAAACGATGTCGATGGACCTCACGGAACCGGATGCGGGTTCCGACCTGCAATCGGTGATGCTGAAAGCCACGTATAACGAAACCGACGGGTGTTGGTACCTCAACGGCGTAAAGCGTTTCATCACCAACGGGGATGCCGATATTCACTTAGTGCTGGCCCGCTCGGAAGAAGGTACGAAAGACGGCCGGGGTTTATCCATGTTTATCTACGACAAGCGGAACGGCGGCGTAAATGTTCGCCGCATCGAAAATAAGATGGGTATCAAGGGTTCGCCTACCTGCGAGTTGGTTTTCAAGAATGCCAAAGCGGAATTGTGCGGCGACCGGAAGTTAGGGCTTATCAAGTATGTGATGGCGTTGATGAACGGCGCGCGCTTAGGTATCATGGCGCAGGCGGTGGGATTGAGCGAAGCGGCTTACCGCGAAGGCGAAGCGTATGCCAAAGAGCGGCGCCAGTTCGGGAAGGCGATTATCGAGTTCCCGGCCGTATACGAGATGGTAGCGCTGATGCGGGCCAAAGCGGATGCGTCGCGCGCCATGTTGTACGAAACGGCCCGTTTCGTCGATATTTATAAAGCGCTCGACGATATTGCCAAAGAACGCAAGCTCACGCCCGAAGAGCGGGCCGAGCAGAAACGGTACGCCAAGCTGGCGGATGCGTTTACCCCGATGGGCAAAGGAATGACTACCGAATATGCCAACCAGAACGCATACGATGCCATCCAGATTCACGGCGGCTCGGGCTTTATGAAGGATTATGCATGCGAACGGATTTACCGGGATGCCCGTATCACGAATATCTACGAGGGAACCACGCAATTGCAGGTGGTAGCGGCCATCCGGCACGTCACCACCGGCACCTACCTGAACCGGATACGCGAATACGAGGCGATGGAGTATAAACCGGAGTTGGACGGCCTGAAAAAACGGCTTACGGCGATGACGGAAAAGTATGCCGAAATGGTTCAACTGGTAACCGACAGCAAGGATAACGAGTACATCGATTTCATGGCGCGCCGGTTAGTGGAAAGCGGGGCGCACGTTATTTTCGGGTACTTGCTGCTTCAGGATGCCAACGCTTGCGACAGCTTCCTGCGGTCGGCCGAAGTATACGTTAATTACGGCGAAGCGGAAGTGGCCAAGCATTTCCATTTTATCACCGCATTCGATAAAGACGCGCTGGGATATTACAAACAGTAACACTCCCGAAGTCAATCCATAAAAAGCAAGCTGCCCGGCAACTCAATGATTTGAGGCCGGGCAGCTTTTTTTGCGAATTCCGGGATTTCCGGACGCTATTTCCATACCTTTCAGAGAAAAATGCCGCGCTTGTATCCTTCTTTTTGCTACCGTATTCGTTTGCCGCCGACGGCGGCAATAAAAATGGCGTCGGCGGCAAGTTAGCCAGGGATGGCGGCAAACGTTCGATTCAGCTTAAAACGTATATCCTATCCCCAGGGAAAACAAATGTTCTTTGCCCGTACTGTCCCGCTTATACAGGTTCAAGCTGTAGTTTACTAAAATAGCGATGCGCTGCACTTCCAACCCGGTTTGAAAGGAAGCACCGGTATCGAAACGGTTATACCGGAGCAAAGAAAACGGGCTACCGGAATATTCGTACGTTTTCGCCTGGTTCGCCAGGTTCCACTGCGTGCTCTCCAGTTTATTTTTTCCGCCGATGCCTACCGCCACATACGGACCGGCCGCCAAATGATAGCGGATATCGGGCGTAAGATGCCATGCATACTGCACCATCACCGGCACTCGCAAATAATCACGGCGGGTGATAATCTGCCCGAAATTACCGCCTTCGATTTGCATATCCCCCGGAATTTCCGGGTCGATGCCGGGAGCAACCCATACGGTATACGTAGGAGCAAAGCCGGGCAGTTTTCCGGTGAGCTCTCCAAAGTTGTAAACCGAAGATTTCCGTTGCGAGTAATACAAACCGGACGCCAGGCTCCAACCGTCATCGTTCCGGTTGAACGAATAACGTACGCCCACGCCGACTCTTGCACCCACGCCGGCCGATGAAGCACCTTTCTCTTTAAAAACCGAAACGCCTGCTTCGGGGGTAAATCTCCACTGGGCGCTTGCCGCAAAGGCGCCGAACAAAAACATAACGCTCAAAAAAACTACTTTCTTCATTTTTAAATAGTGTTCAGGAATTAATAAACTCATATAAAT
>DBGBSM010000096.1:0-1916 GCA_048468815.1 Parabacteroides sp. | reverse complement strand
AGCTGTTTACCAGTTCCTTTTCTACCGCCGACTCAAACACGTACCGGCCTACCGGCTCGGGCGTGAAGGCGGTGATTCCCAGTTCTTCGCGCACTTCGCGGCGCAAGGCGTCTTCCACGGTTTCGCCGTAATCCACGTGGCCGCCTACGGCCGTATCCCACTTGCCGGGCTGGATGTCTTTGTGCATCGGCCGTTTTTGCAGGTACAATTCGCCTGCGGCATTCCATACATGCAGGTGCACCACCGGATGCAGCAACTTGCTGCCGCTGTGGCACTCGGTGCGGGTGGCTTTCCCGGTGGTTTCGCCTTCGGGGGTTACTATGGGGAACCATTCTTCTTGTTTCATATCGCGTATGTATTGATGTATGTTGTTCAAGGCTGTTAGCGCCGGCTTGTTCGTACTTCCGGGTATACGGTTTCCTGTTTCCGGGCGTACGGGGTGCGGAAAGCGGCCGGTTACAGGGAACGAGCTGGTCGTAAAGGATTCGCTTTTAATCGTAGCGGCGGCCTTACACGTGCGGGGCTGGATACGAAGGGAAACCGGAGGAGCGGGAAACCGGCAATCTGTTTTATATTTCTGCTCTGTGTCTCCGTGTTTATCGCATCCGTTGCAGCTTTGCGAAAGGTCGCCCTGTGTTCTATCGCGCCAGCCGCAGCGTTTCGAGGCACAGCGCGATTTCCTTCGGGTCGCCCGTGTGCTTGCCGGCCACGTCCGAGAGCTTCACGGCCGGGATATAGTGCGTGCAACCTTTGGGTTTGCATTCGAACAGCTTGATTACCATGTTCAGCGGCTTCGCCCCCACATCGTTGGTAAGGTAGGTGCCTACGCCGTACACATCGTGGATGCGTCCGTGCACGAACGATTTGATTTTGCGTATGCCTTCCAGGTCGAGCGCGTCGCTGTATACGATGGTTTTGGTGCGCGGGTCGATGCGGTGCGCGTGGTAATGGCGCAACGCTTTCTCCGTGAAATCGAACGGGTTGCCGCTGTCCCACCGCAACCCGTCGAATAGTTTGGCGTATTTCGTAGTGAAACTGCCGAAGAAATTATCCGTCGTGTAGGTATCGGTCAGGGCGATGCCCAGCGAGCCGTCGTACACGTCTACCCAGTTAGCCAGGCTCAGCGTGTTGGCCGAGCGGTAACCGAAATGGGCGCCGTGGTACATAAACCATTCGTGCGGATGCGTGCCCATCGGCGTGAGGTCGTATTTCATGGCGAGGTACACGTTGCTGGTGCCTTTCATAAACCGGCCGGCATCGTGCTTTAGGATGCGTACTACCGTATCCTGCACGTCGAACGAGAAACGGCGGCGCGTGCCGAACTCCGACAGTTCGGCTTGTAACGCCACGATTTCGCGGGCTTTGGCGGCGGTACTCGTTTCCGTATGCTGCGCTTGTTGCCCCGTCATCCGGAAATAAAGCTCCGAGATAATCGCCATGAGCGGCACTTCCCACAGCACCGTGCGGTACCACGGCCCTTCGATTTCTACCTCCAGCCGGCCGTCTTCCTGGCGGATGGTTACCTCGGCGGGATTGAAGCGGAAGCCTTTCAGCAGGTCGAAAAACACGGGGTCGAAATAATAACACCGGGAGCGCATAAACCGTTCTTCCTGCGGGGTAAGCGCCAACTCCTGCATTCCGTCTACTTCCTGCCGCATGGCTCGGGCGAATCCGGGCGGAAAGGCGGTACCGCCCCGGTTTACGAACCGGTAGATTACTTCCGCATCCGGAAACTTTTTCTGTATGGCATTCATCGTGGTGAACTTATACAGGTCGTTGTCGGTAAAATGCTGTATTATCATGGCCGGTCAGGGTAAGGTGAAACGGGTTCCGCCCAGCGAGTACCGGGCGTATTCGTGGCGGAGGCGCCCGAGTGCGACGCACAGGATGTCTGCATGGTCGAACGCCAGTTCCGG
>DBGBSM010000095.1:0-7585 GCA_048468815.1 Parabacteroides sp. | reverse complement strand
AAAACACGATCGCTTATTTCCGGTTTATTTCAGTGGCGAAAATAAGAATTATTTATCAACTTTCCTTATTTTCTTTCATGTAAATTAGAAAAAACGTTTGTTTTTGTTTATTTAATTTCTACAAGAAGCATGCGACGCGCGTTTTAGGGTTGATGCAACATTTCAGGAAGTGTGTGCAGGGCGTTTTTATCGGTTTTTACTTTTCCGGAAATTCAAGCAGGTACTCGTTAGCGCAGTATCTTCCGCAACCAGGGGATAACCAGCTCGTTTTTGAAATAATGCGCCGGCGGGTCTACGTTGGCCAGCTCGAAGAAGGCGGCGGCATCCAATCCCTCGGGCAGTCGTTCCACATCCTTCCGGGCGGCCGGGTCGGAAAATTTCGGATAATGGTGAAATTCGAGGTTCTCCGGATGCCCGCAATCCCGGTAAGCCGATTCCACCAGCCGGAAATCCCGGTCGAGGCCCCCCTCCGTAAAAATCAGGTGGCGCGGGGCGAGCGCCGCCGCCACGTCGGGGAAGTTGAAATACTTCCAGTACTCCGGTATCAGGTGGCGGATGGAGTTCGGGAACGGGCGCCGGCCTTCGCGGTTCGGCTGGGTCATCACGAGGGCGCGCTCCTGTGTCTGGCACAGGAAATCGTTGTACACGAAGGCGTAAATATCGCGGTTTAATACGCCGAGCACCATCATCGGTTCCGTACCGAGCGAAAAACCGCTTACCACGATGCGGTCTTTTTGAATGGCAGGCTGGTTTTTCATCCAGTCGAGCACCAGTTGGTCAAGGTACGACGTATATCCGAGCCAGCTCCAACCCATTTCGAGCAGGAAACGCGATACCACGTCGTAATCGTAATCCCACCCCTTGCCGTAGCATTCCAGGTCGGACGCTTCGCCGGCCGCGGCATTATCTACCGCCACCGCGATATAGCCTTCGCGCACGAAGTTCAGCGCCATCGTGGTTTTCGGATTCGTGTAGTCCTCGCTCAGCTTCGGGTAGATGCCCGGCTCGCCGGCCAGCCCTTCCTTGGTGCGCCCGGAACCGGGGATGCATAGCACGGCGGGCACCGGCTTTTCCAGGTGGTCCGGCCGCAGCACGAGGAAGGTGGAAACGCTTTTCGGGAACGGGTAGAACTCCCATTTCTCCAGCGTATACCCTGCCCGTTTTTCCGACCGGATGCAAACCGGTTCGGGCTGGGAGGATACTTCGGGAAACTTCATCAGCGTGCGCATGGCATTTTGCAGGCTGTCTTGCCACAGCCTGAACGCTTCGGCCGTCAGGCCGGAACGGTAAGCATACCGGGGATGCGTATCTTTCAACATCTCATGTACGATGGCATACGAGCTTGCCAGGCGTCCGTCAGGCCGGGCAGACCGGATCACCGCCTGTTCTTCGGGGCGGTATTCCTGTGCATAAACGGCCAGGAACAGGCCGCAGCAGCATAATCCGAATAAAATTGATTTTCGCATAATTCTATCGTGTTAATTCGTTTATAAATACAGGTTCGCCGTCGGGCTTTCTTTCCGGGGAAAGAAACTCCGGCTTTCTTCAGGTTCTCTCCGGCCGGGCTGCTTCAGGTTCCACCCGAAAAACAATTTTCCCCTCCATAGCCACTCGGACACCGGCTCGTCGCAACCTCGCCGGGAAGAGGCCGGATATCTTTATTGCCATACGGCCGGTGCTGCTGTGCACCGCATTGGCAGGCAAAAAAACAACTGCTTGAAATATGCCGGCCCTCTATATCGCAAAAAGCGGCAGTGCTGTTGCATGGTGTAGCGCCGGCTTCGCCGTATGGCCTCCCGGGGCCTTTATGAGCGCGTGTAAAGAAAACGGTGCGGAGCGAACGCCCGGAAGGCTACGCTGTTTGAGTGAGCGAAGCGAGCGAGTTCGGAGCCTTCGGTGAGCGGCGCGCCGTTTTTAGCGAACGAGCGTTAGCTCCTGACCTTTTTTGCTTCCTTTTTTCTCTGGATAGAAAAAAGGATGACTGCCGGCAGGCGCCGTCGGCAGATGCCCTCGCGGCGAACGAAGCGCCTCATCGCGGTAAACGAAAAAGAAAATCCCTTCGCCTCCGGCGAAACGCCGGCTTTCGCCGCGAAAACGCCTCTTTTCTTCCGAAAGAAAAGAAAAAATCCCGGCTTCTTTCGCCCAAGAAGCCGGAATTTTTCTTCCCCCGGGATTCTTTTTTTAAAAGAACCCCGGATGGGCCACCGGCTCAATACCCGTACGTCTGTTCGATTTCCGGATCGCCGTTCAGTACCTCCACATTCACCGGCCATAACATCATGTATGCCTTGTCGTCCGTCAGAATCGGCGACGTGCTGCCGTAATGCGCCTTCGCCGAAAATACGAGCGGCTTTCCGCCGTCGTCCTGCAACCGCAGCAAGTCGAACCAGCGGCTCCCCTCGCCGACGAACTCCTTATCCCGTTCCTGCAGAATCGCCCACTCGTTATCCCCGTAACTTCCAGCCGTATATTTGTGCGATTCGAACGCATCGCCGTACGCACGCCGGCGCACGTCGTTGATGTAGTCCGCACAACCGCCCGCGTTACCCAGGCCGTTCTCGCACTCCGCCAACATCAGCAACACGTCCGAGTACCGGTACACCGGAACGTCCGAATCGTAGTAATGCGAACCCCCGTCGGTGTGTCCGGCCAGCTTCTTCATACATGCGCCGCGCTTCGTACCCTCGAACAAGTACTGGAAGAACGTGGCGTCGAGCCGCTTATCCTCCGCATCGTAAATGTCGATAAACGCCGTTTTGTATTCATACCGCAGCGGGCCGGCAGTCAGCAGTTTCAGCGGGTCGGGGCCGTATTTGTTCCCGTTCAGGTCTGTCGCGTTCGTAAATAACGCCACGTTGTAAAACCAGTTCGCTCCCCAGTTCGTCAATTCGTTCTTGTCGAAGTGCAAGGCGAAAATCAACTCTTGGTTCTTCTTGCCCTCCGGCGTCCATAAATCCGCGTACTCCGGAACCAGGTCGAAAGCCTGTCCCTTTACGTTCAACAGCGCCGTGCGGGCCGTCTGCAGGTCGCTGTCGGCCGGGCTCACGCCCGCAACCGTCGCGGTATGGTTGCCCTTGTCCGTTGTGCCCCGCGTACTTACCTTCGCACTCCACAGGTAAATCTTCGCTTTCAGGATTTCGGTGGCATAATACGACCATTCGTATATATCCGATATTTTTTTATCCGCCTTCCCGAAAAATGCTTCCGATTGATTGATGTCGCCCTGGATAAACGCCAGCGTTTCCTCCGGCGTGGAACGCGCCTTGTACAACTGCGTGATGTCGATGCTCCCCTCCGTTACGGTAGGTTCCGTTTCCAGCGGCACGCCCCCGAACGTACGGTACAAATAGAAGTAATAATAGGCGCGCAACCCGTACGCCTGCCCGAGGTAAAACGATTTCTCGGCTTCGGTCATGTAGTCGATGTCGCTATCCACGTTTTTGATAAACAGGTTGAGGTGCAGGATGTTCGGATACAGTTCGTACCAGTCTTCGATGCCCGTGTTGTCGCGCGTCAACAAGTTGTTGGTCATCGGCGGGCCGTATACCCCTTCGCCCATCGACGTAACGTCGCTGATCAGCAACTCGCTCCTGAACTCGCCCAGCGTTACGGGCATCTGGTATTTGCTGCGCAACTCCGCATGGATACCCGTCATAAACATCTCGGCCTGCGACTGCTGGTTCCAGAAGTTGCTCGAACCGTAATAATCTTCGGGCGACAAATCCAGCGAGTCGCACGAATAAAGCCCCAGCATGCCTGCTGCCACGAGGCTGTAAAGTATCTTTTTCATATCGATATGTCGTTTTATATTTTATACTCAGCTTGTTTCGGGCCGGCGCGCCCGTCCGCCTCCGCCGGAAACGGACGGCGCATGCCGGTTTCCCCGGCAGTTTGTCAGAAAGTAACGTTTACGCCGAATACTACCGTCCGCGGCAACGGATAGCCGCCGTTCTGGCTTACACCGTACTCGGGCGTGGCCATGTTCTTGGCCGCCGTGATGTATCCGAGGTTTTGGGCAGTAACCGAAACGTTCACCCGGCCGAGGCCCGACTTCCGTATCCACGGCTCGGGCAGCGTATACGCCAGGCTGACTTCGCGGAACGACAGGTAATCGCCCCGGTAACAGTTGATGTCGGAGATGCGGTCGTAGTTGCGCTTGCCCAGGAAGTCGGCCCAGCCGTATACCGGGTATTTCCCGTCGGGGTTGGTTTCCGACCACGAGTCTTTTACCAGCGAAATCGTGTTGAACGTTCCCTGCATATTCCCCATAATCCACGGCGTCTTCCAGTCGTGTACCCAGAAACCGAGGGCATAGTCGAGCCGGCAGTTCAACGTGAGTCCCTTCCAGCCGGCGTTGATATTGAAGCCGCCTGTCCAGTGCGGAATGGTGTTGCCCAACTTCACGCGGTCGTAGTCGTCGATAATCCCGTCGCCGTTTACATCCTGCCACTTCACATCGCCAGCCTGGACGGGCAATCCCTTCTCTTTTTCCGCATCCGACAGCCGGGCCCAGGCGTCGGGGCCGTACAGCACCTTGGCGTCCGCACCGTTCTCCGTGTAGGTGGATTTGTCGATCAGGTTCCCGGCTATTTCGCTTTCGCTTTTATAGATGCCCAGCGATTTGAAGCCGTAAATCACGCCGTATTCCTGGCCTTCCTGGAATCCGCCCACCCATTTCTTTTCGTACGTTCCGTCGGCCGCTTTTCCGCCGGTATATACCTGGTAAGCGTCCTGCATGTTATTCGGCAAGCCATTGTACGGCAACGATACGATTTTGTTTTTGTTGTACGCCGTGTTCATGCTTACGCTGAACCTCCAGTCTTTCGTGCGCACGATGTTGGCGGTGAGCTCCAGTTCCATTCCCTGGTTCTGCACTTCCCCGTTGTTCGACAGGAACGACGAAACGCCGCTGTGCGAAGGTAGGGTAATTTCGGCGAACTTGTCTTGCGTGTGCCGGTTGTAGTATGTGAAGTTCAGGATGTACTTGTTGTTGAGGAACCCGGCGTCGAATCCGGTTTCGAAGGTGTACGATTTTTCCCACCGCATCGTCGGGTTGGGCAGGTCGTTCAGCATGAGGGGCACTTTGCCGTTATAGTTGGGTACCGTTTTACCGTTGCTGTTTTTCATAATGCCGTACGAGCCTTGCACGGTATAGTAATCGAGGCCGGTTACCACGTTGCCGTTCGCATCCAGCACGCCCGACACGTTCCCGTTGGCTCCGTAGCTGGCGCGTAGCTTGGCGTACGAGAGCACGCCGGTGAGGCTCTCCATAAAGTTTTCGCGGCTCATCACCCAACCAGCCGAGATGCCCGGGAAGGTGCCGAAGCGGTTATCTTTCGGTAACTTGGAATAACCGTCGCGGCGCAAAACGAGGCTCAGCAGGTATTTCGACTTATAATCGTAGTTCACCCTTCCGAAGAACGACAGGATGCGCTGCCGGTAATGCCACGAGTCGATTTGCCGTACGCCGGCGGCGGTCGACGTGTAGTTCAAGTCCTGGAAGTCGGAGAGGGGCGAGCCGTACCCGGAGGCCGAGAAGCCTTTCTTGTACGAGTCGTAGTACTCCACGCCCAGCATGGCGTCGATCGAATGGTCGTTCAAAAAGGTGTTTTGGTAGTTGAGGATGCCGTTATACGTCTGGTCGAGCAGCCGTTCGTGCTTGTTCGAGGTGCTGTGGTTCGTGTCGTATACCGGGCCGGTGGCTACGATGTAGTCGCCTTTGAAGAATTCCCGGCTGTCGTCGAAGTAGTACCACGCGCCGGTGGCCTTGAAGGTAAGCCCCTTCAGTATGTTGAACGTGAACGACTGGCTCAGGTTGAACTTGTCGGTATTGTTGTCGTAGTTCAATGCGTCTTCGTATACCTTCACCGTCGTCCATCCGCGGGCGTACGACGCTACGGCCGGGCCGGCCAACCAGTCGCCGTCGGGGCTCGTGATGCGGAAAGTGGGCGGAACCGAAAGCGTGGTGCTGAAAAAGTTCGCTTCGCCGGCATACCCCGCGCCTCCGTCATCCCACTTGGCGTCGGTAAAGTTCAACGACGAGTGCGACGTGAGCCACGGCTTGATTTTATAGTCGGCATTCAGGGTGAAGTTCAACCGCTGGTACCAGTTGTTGGCCGCATTTCCTTCGCTGCGGTTGTACCCGAGGCTGGCGTAGTAGTGTCCCTTGTCGTTGCCGCCGGATACGCTCAGGTTATAGTCCTGCGACACGGCGGGCGAGTTGATGTTGTAGTCTTTCAACTGGTTGTCGCAATAAATCAGCTTCTGGCCGGGATTCACCGGGTCGTCCATCGTATTCCATCCCTGGTTGAGCAGGAACGACAGATTATCGGTGTAATTCATGACGCCCCATACGGCCGTGTTGTCTTTGTTGCCGTTCAGCACGGTTCCGTTTGCATCGAAATACCGGTTCCCGGTGCCGTAAGGCTGCGTGCCTGTCAGGGTGGCATCGCTCGCGAAGCCCTTCCAGTTCCCTTGCTGGTCTTGCCAGATGTGCGAGGAGCGGTAAAAGGCCGAACGCATATAATATAAGTAGTCGTGTGCGTCGAGAAACTCGTATTGGCTGTGGAAGAAGTTGAGCCCTACCTTGGCGCTCAGGTTGATTTCGGTGCGCCCTTCCGAGCCGCGCTTGGTGGTAACCAGTACGACGCCGTTCGAGGCGCGCGCGCCGTAAATCGCGGTGGCGCCGGCGTCTTTCATTACTTCCATCGACTCGATGTCTTCCGGATTCACGTCGCTCAGCGATTCGCGCACCGCGCCGTCGATGATAATCAGCGGCGAGCCGCTTCCGTCGAGATTGGTTCCGCCGCGAAGCACCAGCGTGGGCGTGGCGTTCGGGTTACCGCTCGTTTGTTGCACCCGTAATCCGGCTACCGCACCCGATAAGGCTTGTGCCGGATTGGTGTGTACGCCGGTGTTGAGGATGGAATTGTCTACTTTCGCGATGGAGTTGGTCATCTTCGAGCGGAGCTGGGTGCCGCCGTACCCGGTAATCACCACTTCTTCGAGCCGTTGGTTGTCTTCTTCGAGCACGATTTTTAAAACGGTGTTCTGGGAGGCGTTCACTTTCCGCGGCATATACCCGATGTACGAAATTTTCAGTACGGCTCCCCGGTTTACCGTTAAGCCGAACCGCCCGTCTATGTCGGTAATGGTGCCGTTGGCCGTGCCGTCTTCCACTACGTTGGCGCCGATTACGGCTTCGCCCCGGTTATCGGTCACGATGCCCTTTACCGTGATTTTTTCCGGTTGTGCGAGGGCGGTCCGTACCGCCGGAGCGGTTTCTTTTTCCCGGAGAATCACTTGCCGGTTCCGGATGACATACTCCAAATCCGTGTCCGAGAAAATCCGGCTCAGGATTTCGGCTACCGGTTTGTTGCGCACCGTCAGGCTGATGCGGTGCGACAGGTCGAGGCTCGTGTCGTAAATAAAAACGAACTGGCTATTCTGCTCGATATACTCCACGGCGCTCTTTAACGTCTGGTTCTCGAGCGTGAGCGTCAGGTAGGTCTGCTCGGCGTACGAACGCTCGTTCGAGGCCTTCGTTACGCTACAAAATGTTAAAATGAGGGCTAAACTCATATAT
>DBGBSM010000094.1:0-4895 GCA_048468815.1 Parabacteroides sp. | reverse complement strand
ACCGTAACGGGCCGCTTCCGGGGAAAACCCGCCGTTAGAACTGGAAATAGATAAACGGTTGCACGCCGGCCGATTTTACCTGCATCACCACAAAAACGACCACGGCCAGAATCATGGCCTGCACCAGCAAAGGCGAACGGGTAAGGCCGCCGCGCACATAACCGGTAAGGCGTCCGGGGGTAAAGTGCAGCAAATACCCCGCCAGTAACAAAAAACATACGCCTTTATAGCCGGCAACGAACTGCGGAAATACTTCCGGATGAAAATCGGTGGTAATCTGCCCCAGCATGTCTTTTACGGTTTGGAACGAACGGGCCCTGAAAAACAGCCAGGCCAGGCATACCAGATTGAATGTAAGCACAATGCCTACCGCCCGGCGCCAGGGAGGCATCTCGGCTCCCGTAGCCTTGAACCCCGGGAAATGCTTCATAGCGAACTTATGGGCCGCCAACGACACCCCGTGTATTCCGCCCCAAAAGATAAACAGCACCGACGCCCCGTGCCACAGGCCGCCCAGCAGCATGGTAATAAAAAGATTGGCGTAGGTACGCACGTTTCCTTTCCGGTTGCCGCCCAGGGGGATATACAGGTAATCTTTCAGCCACGAGGAAAGCGAGATATGCCAACGCCGCCAGAATTCGGTGATGGTAGCCGAGCGGTAAGGCGAGTCGAAATTGATGTTGAAGCGGAAACCGAGCAGCAAGGCGATGCCGATGGCCATATCGGAATACCCGGAAAAGTCGCAGTAAATCTGCAAAGCGTATCCGTACACCGCCATCAGGTTTTCCAATCCGGTGTAAAGCAACGGCGCATCGAACACCCGGTCGACGAAGTTCAGGCTGATGTAATCCGAAATAACCGTTTTCTTTACCAAGCCGCAAATTACCAGGAACAGCCCTTCGCCGAACGCTTCGCGGCTTACGAAGGTAGGCTTATACATCTGCGGGATAAAATCGCGGGCGCGTACGATGGGCCCGGCTACCAACTGCGGGAAAAACGACACATAGAATACGTAATCGATCCAGGCGCGCAACGCCGGGATACGCCGCCGGTAAATATCGATAATATAACTGATAGACTGGAAAGTAAAAAACGAGATGCCTACCGGCAGGAAGATATTGACCGGCTCGTACGCCAACTGCTCCAGCGCCCCGATACCGAACCATTTCCCGATTTCCTGTCCGATTCCGGCCAGCGAGTTCAATATGAAATTAAAGTACTTGAAGTAGGCCAGCATGCCCAGGTCGATACACAAGCTCAAAGCCACCAACGCCTTACGCACTCCCTGGCGGGTAGTACGCTGGAGCGCCCGGCCGATAAGGAAATCGGACGTGGCGGTAAAAACAAGAAGCAAAAACCAGATTCCGCTGCTTTTGTAATAAAAGAACAGCGAAAACAACGTAACATACAGGATACGCCATTTCGCCTGTTGCCGGAATAGCATGTATATCAACAGGAACCCGATAAACAGGAAAAAGAACAGGCCGCTCCCGAACAACATCGGGCTGTCGGGATGGTACTTCAACAGCTCCGGCACCTTGGAAAAATCAATATCCGCCAACCTCATACCTACAGGTAAAAAACTATTCGACAAGCCCGGCCGTCGCCTCCCGGGAATTTATAAATCCGTTATATCCCTTTACCAGCGCCCGGTAAAGCAAATTGCCCTGTTCGGCGTAAGCCTCTTTGGTAAAATGAATCCGGTCGCGGCCGTACAAGCCGGCGTCGAGCCATTTTCCGGAAGAGCCCGGGCCGCCGGTCATCCGGTATAAGTCCCAACAGGGAATTCCTTCCTCGCCGGCCAGCTCGGCAATCGCACGGGCGGCCGTTGCGGTATTCGGGTTCCGTTGGTAAACCAGCTTTTTATCTACACGTTTCCGCTGGAAACACTCGGGAGGGGTGGTAATCACCAGCACGGTGTTAGGCAAATAGGTACGCAGCAGCCCCACCAGCCGCGCCACCTGCCCTTTGAACTCCGACGCGCTGAACCGGCGCCCGAACGTTTCGTTGGTGCCCATCGAAACAATGAGCAACGACGGTTTGAGCAAGGCCAGTTGCTTTACATACGCCGAATCGGTGTAGTTTACGAACATGGCTCCGTTTACGCCGATGCTGTGGTAAAGCACTCCCGGCGCCCCGTTGGTAAGGCTCAACCCGTAATACAAATTATTATAGCGGGCCGGAAGCGTGTGGCTCCGGAGCAGTAACGTGTCGGTAAGCCGGTCGAAACGGACGGTATCGCATACCACATCCGCACACACCGGCCGGCTACCGGTTACGGTTTTCACCCCGCTGGCCGGCTGCCCGGTAGCAATCAGCGGCGTAGCTTCCCGGTCGCGGAACAGTACGGCCTGGTTGAACCCGTAGCCGGCTCCGTTATTCTTGGCGATAATCACGTCCATATTGATTTTCCGGGCCTCGGTGCGGATGCCTATCCCCCCTACCCCGACCGGGCATTTCGGCTCTGCCTGGATGCAGCGGCCTTTCAGCCAATCGGTAACGGTGGAGCGGATAAAATAATCGTTCGGCTCGTTCGTGCGGGTGAGTTTTAGCGGCACAATCAATCCGCGTCCCGCATTTCCGAAATCGCGATGGAAAAGACGCATCACATGCCCCGAAAAAAAACCGCACTGGATATGCGAATCGCCCAGGTGCACCACCGAAATCACCGTATCTTTGCCCTGCCTGAGCGCCGCCAGTTCCCGGTAGAACGGCTCCAGGGAACTGACGTTGCCGGTAAGCACGCACAACGAATCGATATAAAACGGAAGCGCTGGTTCCTGGGGCGTTACCGGTAACGCTTCGGCCGGTATACAGAGCGTATCGGCCGGAAGAAGCGTTTTTTCTTCCTGCATGCGCGCCGGCGCCGCCGCTCCCCGCAGCCAGGGGGAGTAAAGGCCGATGCCGGTAAGCACCGAAATAAGTAAAATATTACCAAGTTGCTTTATCTGCTTCGTCATAAAATTTTTTCTCCTTTAAAATCGACTTTACCAACGAAGAGGCGATTTCCTTGCCTCCCCTGAAACCCAAATGGGTATAATCTTTGGCCGCCCATCCTTTCTTTACATAGCGCACCATGCTGTTTTCGCCGCCCATCGCCTGGAAGGTATTCCAGAAAACCACGCCTGTTTGCTGCGCCAGCCGCCGCTGCGTATGGAGCAACGCCAGTACGGCGGGCATGGTGGCGAACGCGCCGTCTTCCTGCCGGCTCCGGTCCGAAATACCCAATAAGAGAATATCGGCGCGGGGGAAACAGGTTTTCAGGTAAGCGATTACGCCGGTCATTTGCTGGCGGTACCAGTCGTATTGCACCACCCCGTCGGAGGCCACGTTCAATCCGTATTGCAACACGATCAAATCGTACGGACGTACCCGGTTCCATTCTTCGCAACGGGCGGCGTCCAGCTCTTTCAAGGGCGTACCCGAATTGCCGCGAAGCGAAAAATTATCTACCACGACTCCGGTGCTGTCTTCGAAAACCACGCCCAGCGCCCGGAAACCTTTCGCATTCGTAAAAGAAAAATCGGCGGAGGTAAACGTACCCGCTATCGTATAACCGGTAATGATGGTAGTAGGCGGCAATTGCTCGCAAATGGTGTCGCCGGCATTACAAACCAACCGCATTTCGGTTTGCTCGTTTCCCTCGTAAATGAGGCTTACGCGCGATACCGGTTGCAGGCAAGGATAACGAGCGGGTAATTTATAGGCGGCTGTGGCTTTTGCGCCTGAAACGCCGAACACCTGGCAAGGCAAGGCGTACCGGTGTTTCCGGCTCGAAATAAGCGAATGCGTATTCCATCCCGAAAAGCGGTGCTCTACCGTGGGCCTGAACTGGGCGGTTTGCGAAGCCATGGGCACGAATCCTACCCCGCGGCCGCCGAACTGCTGTTGGAGCTGCGCCCGCAAATCGGCTACCAGTATATCGCCTTCGATAAACGAATCGCCCAGCACGCCGATGCGTACCGGACGTCCTAATACGGTTTGCCGGTTCAACGCATCGAAAAAGCGGCTCAATCCGGTATGTCCGGGCGTAAAATCCTCGATGGCCACGCCTGTGGAATCGCGCAGGATTCCTGCCGTTTCCATCACCCGGTACAACGAATCGCGCAGCTTTACGGCCAACGAATCGGCCCGCGAAGCCAGTAAAAGCGAATCGCTCCCGGGTACGGATAGCGAACCGGACGCCAGCGTATCGGGCGCCAGTAAGGCTTGTCGTAACGAATCGAGTTGAGGCGTTTCTTCCTTTATCCTGATTTCCGACAATAAATCGACTTTCTTCAAACGGACTCCCGACACTTCTTCCGGCAAATGGTAATACATCGCCATACAAAACAACCACGTCAGGAGCAATAACACAAATAACCTGCCTGAATAATCCTTCTTGCCCATTTTCTTTTTGTTCGCGGATACGGTCTGTCTTCTCTTCCCGCAAAAAAGGAGAAGCGAAGCTCGCTTTGATTTCGAAGAAGTGCATCCGGCTTTCTCTTTTCAGGGAAAGGCAGAGCGAAGGCCGCCTCTGTTTTGCCGAAGTGCCGCCTGTCTTCGATTCCGGCTGCAAAGATACGGATTTATTCCGAACGGTTTCCGCGCTTCCGGCCAAAATCCTGTTACTACAACTAAACAGATTTTATAAAAGAAGGATGCTGTGAAAGGCGAATAAAAAGCACAGAGGATAACAGACGTTTCTAAACAGGCTATCTATTTTACTGATTAACAAACGAATAAGATAAAGTATGCATTTTGCGGCGGTGCGACGAAAAAAAGGAATTTTATCCGCCTGGATTTTCCGGTTCCGCAGCATGGAAACTGTATCCGTAGGCTGCGAATATATATTTGCAGGCTACGAATATATATTTGCAGGTTGCGAATTTATATTCGCAGCCTAAGAATACAGA
>DBGBSM010000093.1:0-5594 GCA_048468815.1 Parabacteroides sp. | reverse complement strand
AATTACCAATTATTAAATATAATTGCTATCCCGGTATTGCAAAATAGGAATTTTCTTCCTATTTTTGCCCCAAAGAAAACTAAGGAGAGGCTGCGGCTATATCGAATTATTGTGGAAGCATTTTTTAAAACACATAACTATCTCTTAGAACATACCACTTCTCCCGTACGGAGGGGCCTGATGGATGAAATCGATTGGAACGACCGTTTGATAGGAATCAAGGGGTCGCGCGGAGTGGGGAAAACTACCTTTTTGCTGGAGTATGCCCGGGAGTTCTTCGGAAAAGACAATAAAGAATGCCTGTACATTAATTTGAATCACTTTTATTTTACCGAGCGGACGTTGGTCGATTTTGCCGACGAGTTCCGTTCCAAGGGTGGAAAGGTGCTGTTGATCGACCAGGTATTCAAGTATCCCGATTGGTCGAAGGAATTGCGTTATTGTTACGATAACTTCACCGATTTGAAAATCGTATTTTCCGGTTCTTCGGTGATGCGGTTGAAGGAGGCGAATCCCGATTTGGCGGGCAAAGTGGCGTCGTACAACCTGCGCGGTTTTTCGTTCCGCGAATTCCTGAACCTGATGGCCGGAACGGATTTCCCGGCGTTTACCTTGGATGAGGTGATTAAAAACCACCGCGATATCGTGCGCGATATTTGTGCGGTCGTAAAGCCGATGGCTTATTTCCAGGATTATTTGCACCACGGTTTTTATCCTTTTTTCCTGGAGAAACGGAATTTCTCGGAAAATCTGCTGAAAACCATGAATATGACGCTCGAAGTGGATGTGCTGTATATCAAGCAAATCGAGCAGAGTTATTTACCCAGGTTGCGTAAGTTATTGTATTTGTTGGCGGTGAACGCCCCGTGTCCGTTGAATGTAAGCCAGTTGAGTAAAGATGTGGAAACCTCGCGGGCTACGGTGATGAACTATATCAAATACCTGAAAGACGCCCGGTTGGTAAATATGCTCTATCCCGAGGGCGAGGAGTTTCCGAAGAAACCGAGCCGGGTATACATGTACAATTCCAACCTGATGTATCCTATCCGTCCGATGGCTGTAAATCCGCAGGCGGTACGGGAGTCGTTCTTTTATAACCAAGTGCTGAAAGATAACCGGCTGAATGCCGTGGAAAACGCGCCGCAATTCTCGGTAAACGGAAAATACCTATTCCGTATCGAGGAAAACATGCGGGGGAAAAACAATCCCGACTGGTTTTATGCGGTCGACAGGATGAGCATCGAAGGCGGGAATATCATTCCGCTTTGGTTATTCGGATTTTTATATTGACACAGCTAAATACTATCGTATCGAACCATGGATTTGGAAAAACTGGAAAAATTGAATCGGCTCCGTCAGGAAGGCGCTTTGACAGAGGAAGAATTTGAACGCGAAAAACAAAAAGTAATAGGCGAAAGCGCAGGCTGTCCTACGAAAGAAATGATTATGGGATTAAGCCCGTACGAGTATGCGGCAGTGATTAATTTCGTTTGGTTTTTTCCGTATATCGGTTGGATCGGTAGCTTGATTTTCTGGCTGGTGGGACGGAATAAGTCGGAAGTGGTGGATACGCAGGGAAAATATTTTCTGAATTGGTTTATCACCTTTACGCTTGTCGGATTCGTTTTGATAGCGGCGCTCGTTTTTTCTTCGATAGCCGAACAGCCGTTTGCAAAAGCGGCCGGAGTAATGGTCAGCGTAGGCATTTTTATTTGCATGATTCTGTGCGGCCTCGCGTTCCCGGCTATCGCCGGATTCAAATGTATAAAGGGTTCTACCTGGCGCTATCCCTTATCTATTACGTTCATTAAATAAATGGTTTTTACTAAACAATAAGATTAAACATGACTAAACAGAAGAAATTCATCACGTGTGATGGTAACCAGGCGGCTGCGCATATCTCGTATATGTTCTCCGAAGTAGCTGCTATCTATCCCATCACACCGTCGTCTACTATGGCAGAATATGTAGACGAATGGGCGGCAGCGGGCCGTAAAAACATTTTCGGCGAAACCGTACTGGTACAGGAAATGCAATCGGAAGCCGGTGCGGCCGGTGCCGTTCACGGCTCTCTCCAGGCCGGTGCGCTCACCACCACGTACACGGCTTCGCAGGGTTCGTCGCTGATGATTCCGAACATGTACAAGATTGCCGGCGAATTGTTGCCTTCAGTGTTTCATGTGTCGGCCCGTACATTGGCTTCGCATGCCCTTTCCATTTTCGGCGACCACCAGGACGTAATGGCTTGCCGCCAGACCGGTTTCGCCATGCTGGCCGAAGGCTCGGTACAGGAAGTGATGGACCTGGCTGCCGTTGCGCACCTGTCGACTATCAAATCGCGCGTTCCGTTTATCAATTTCTTCGACGGATTCCGCACTTCGCACGAAATCCAGAAAATCGAAATGCTGGAAAACGAAGACTTGGCTCACCTCATCGACCAGGAAGCCTTGTCGGAATTCCGCGCCCGCGCCCTGAATCCGCAAAATCCCGTGATGCGCGGTATGGCCGAAAACCCGGAAACATTCTTCCAGCATCGCGAAGCCTGCAACAAATACTACGAAGCCGTTCCCGAAATCGTGGAAGGCTATATGAAGGAAATTTCCGAAATTACCGGACGTAAATACGAGTTGTTCAGCTATTACGGCGCCGAAGATGCCGACCGCGTGATTATCGCGATGGGTTCGGTTACCGAAGCTGCCCGCGAAGCCATCGACTACCTGGTATCGAAAGGCGAGAAAGTTGGTTTGGTGGCCGTTCATTTGTATCGTCCGTTCTCGGCCAAGCATTTTATGGCTGCCGTTCCGAAAACAGCGAAACGCATCGCCGTGCTCGACCGTACGAAAGAACCGGGTGCCAACGGCGAACCGCTGTATCTCGATGTGAAGGATTGTTTCTACGGACAGGCCGACGCTCCGGTTATCGTAGGCGGCCGTTACGGCTTGTCGTCGAAAGACACTACGCCGGCGCAGATTCTTTCCGTATTCGAAAACCTGGCGTTGCCGATGCCGAAGAACGGGTTCACCATCGGAATCGTCGACGACGTTACGTTTACTTCCCTTCCCCAGAAAGAAGAAATCGCTTTGGGTGGCGAAGGCATGTTCGAAGCCAAGTTCTACGGATTGGGTGCCGACGGTACGGTAGGAGCCAATAAGAACTCGGTTAAGATTATCGGCGATAACACCGATAAGCACTGCCAGGCCTATTTCTCGTACGACTCGAAGAAGTCGGGGGGCTTCACCTGTTCGCACCTGCGTTTCGGCGATTCGCCCATCCGTTCCACTTACCTGGTAAATACGCCTAACTTCGTTGCTTGCCACGTACAGGCTTACCTGCGTATGTACGATATTTTGCGTGGTATCCAGCAAAACGGTACGTTCCTGCTCAATACCATCTGGAACGAAGAAGAGGTGGCCAAGAACCTGCCTAACAACGTAAAACGCGTGTTGGCTCAGAAAAATATCACGCTCTATACCATCAACGCTACCAAGATTGCCGTTGAAATCGGCTTGGGTAACCGTACCAACACGATTCTCCAGTCGGCTTTCTTCCGGATTACGGAAGTGATTCCGGTAGACCTGGCCATCGAACAGATGAAGAAGTTCATCGTAAAATCGTACGGCAAGAAGGGTGAAGACGTGGTAAACAAGAACTTCGCCGCCGTTGACCGCGGTAACGAATATGTAAAGGTAACGGTCGACCCGGCCTGGGCGAATCTGCCCGACGACGAAACGGTTAGCGACAACGCTCCCGAGTTCGTTAAGAACCTGGTACGTCCTATCAATGCGCAGATGGGCGACGACCTGCCTGTTTCTTCGTTCGTAGGAATCGAAGACGGTACCTGGGAAGCCGGTACGGCGAAATGGGAAAAACGGGGTGTGTCGGCATTTGTTCCCGTTTGGAATTCCGAAAACTGTATCCAGTGTAACCAATGTGCGTACGTATGTCCTCACGCTTGCATCCGTCCGTTCGTATTAGACGAAGCCGAACAGGCTGCCGCTCCTTTCACCGATACGCTGAAAGCCGTAGGCAAACAATTCGCCGGTATGACGTTCCGTATCCAGGTGGGCGTACTCGACTGTCTGGGTTGCGGTAACTGTGTAGACGTTTGTCCGGGTAAGAAGAACGCCGGCAAGGCGCTTACGATGGTTCCGCTCGAAACGCAGTTAAACGAGGAAGCTAACTGGGAATATTGCGTAAACGAAGTGAAAACGAAACAGGATTTGGTCGACATCAAGTCGAACGTGAAGAACTCGCAGTTCGCCACTCCGTTGTTCGAATTCTCCGGCGCTTGTTCCGGTTGCGGCGAAACGCCGTACGTAAAACTGATTTCGCAGTTGTTCGGCGACCGTCAGATGGTTTCGAACGCTACGGGTTGCTCGTCTATCTACTCGGGCTCTATTCCTTCCACGCCTTATACCAAGAACGAAAAAGGCCACGGTACCGCTTGGGCTAACTCGTTGTTCGAGGACTTCTGCGAATTCGGTATGGGTATGGAACTGGCCAACGAAAAGATGCGCGAACGCATCGTGAAACTGATGACGCAAATCATCGAAGAAGGCCAGCATGCTCCGGCCGAAGCGAAAGAAGTGCTGAAAGCCTGGATCGAAAACCACAACGATGCCGACAAAACGAAAGAGTTGGCTCCGCAGGTGGAAGCGGTTATTGCACAGGGTGTTGCCGAAGGTTGCCCGGTTTGCAAGCAATTGAAAGAGCTTTCGCACTTCCTGGTGAAACGTTCGCAGTGGATTATCGGTGGCGACGGCGCTTCGTACGACATCGGTTTCGGCGGCTTAGACCATGTGCTGGCCTCGGGCAAGAACGTAAATATCCTCGTTTTGGATACCGAAGTGTATTCCAACACCGGCGGACAGGCTTCGAAATCTACTCCGGTAGGCGCTATCGCCAAGTTTGCCGCTGCCGGCAAGCGGGTGCGGAAAAAAGACCTCGGTCTTATCGCTTCTACTTACGGATACGTATATTGTGCTCAAATCGCTATGGGTGCCGACCAGGCTCAGACCTTGAAGGCTATCCGCGAAGCCGAAGCTTACGACGGCCCGTCGATTATCATCGCGTACGCTCCGTGTATCAACCACGGCTTGAAGAAAGGCATGGGCAAGGCGCAGGCCGAAGAAAAAGCGGCTGTGGATTGCGGTTACTGGCACTTGTGGCGGTACAACCCGATGCTCGAAGCCGAAGGAAAGAACCCGTTCACGCTGGATTCGAAAGAACCGCAGTGGGATAAGTTCCAGGATTTCCTGAAAGGCGAAGTGCGTTTTGCCTCGGTAATGAAGCAATATCCCGCCGAAGCGGGCGAATTGTTCCAGGCCGCCGAAGACAACGCCAAGTGGAGATACAACAACTACAAGCGGCTGGCTCAGCAGCAGTGGGGTGTCGAGATAAAAGAATAACGCGGATCATACGTTATTCCGATATATAAAAGCCCGTCCGGAAAACACCGGACGGGCTTCTTTTTTGAGTAGAATCAGAGGTAAGTGGAAAAATTAGCAGCCCGGAGTTTGTACTTTATAATCGTTTTCCGTTGCTATTATTTGCTTACGAAGAAGACGCCATTTTTTTCGTTTTATGCCTGTGTT
>DBGBSM010000092.1:0-7209 GCA_048468815.1 Parabacteroides sp. | reverse complement strand
AAAATATAGCCTATCTTATTTCGCTGGAAAATGTAACCGCTGCCGGTGCGACGTGCCGTTTCCAGCCTTCGGTGGAGATGTTGCGGATTTACCTGAAGGACATGTCGGCCGTGAAAGAGGCAAAAGAGTTGATGGACGCATTCCGGTTAAGTGTGCCGGTAGTGTATTTGTGGGCGGATGTATGCAGAGACGAGTTGTTGATAGAGATAGAAGGTATTGCCAAGTTTTGAGCATCTTATTTATTAACATATACAAAAAGAAAAATGAAAACAATGCTGAATGTAAAATCGCTCTCGCTGGGATTACTTGTCCTCGCTATGGGAGCTTGCACCGGAAAAACGACCACTACGAGCGACGCTGCCGCTTGTCCCGACCCTGCTAATTGCAAATGCGGCCAGACCTGTAATTGCACTGCTACTATTAACTGTAAAAATAACAAAGAAATGAAGTACGCTAAAAAGTTTACGAACGCCGATTTTTATACCGACGGGAAATTCAACCAGGAAGTCGCCATGAAGGCTATGAAAGACATGTTCGAATTCTATGGAGTGCCCTTTACGGACTTAATGGCAAAAGACATGTGGGTTACCGACTTCGGTTTGGGTGACTTCGAAAATGTAGGTATGGGCGGTATTTTCTGGATAAACGATGCCGACCACGGATATTTTGCGCATGCAATCTATTTGCTCCCCGGCCAGATGATTCCGGAACATGCTCATGTAAAAACGAAATTCCCCGCCAAGCACGAATCGTGGATGGTTGAAAAAGGCTGGGTATATAATTTCTCGGAAGTGGGCGACGAAACTCCGAATGCTCCCGCCATTCCCGCAGGCCACGGACCGATCAAAAGCAAAAATTTCGTTGTGCAGAATGTAGGCGATGTATTGCGCTTGAAACAACTCGAAACATTCCACTTTATGATGGCCGGCCCGGAAGGTGCTATCGTCGACGAGTGGGCTTGCTATCACGACAACGACGGCCTGCGCTTCACCAATACGAAGGCTGCCCTGTAATCCCAGTCGCAATTGTTAACACCTTATATTAAGATACATGAATAAATATCTTTTATTAGTATCTCTCTTCTTATCCGCTTCTGCTCTGGTTTCGGCAGGCCCGAAACAGAAGAAGGCGGATACTTGGATTGATGCATCGATTAAAGCGAAAACGGAACTGCAAACCCAGCTTCAAAAGGCCGATATGCCTGTTATTTCTTCGTGGAAGAAGCATAAGGAAAAAGCAGAACCTTTTGCTGTCGACTTGAAAGGCGTGGATAAGCTGGTGCTTATCACTGCCGGAGGTCCCGATGGTTCCGACTACGACCAGGCTGTGTGGGGCAACGCCCGTTTGATTAAAGCGGACGGTACTGCCGTTTGGTTGGACGAAGTTCCTTACGAATACGGTGTGGCCGGTTGGGCGAAGCCTAAAATGAATATCAACGCTTACGACCATGAAATCTTTATGGGCGGCAAAGAATACAAACACGGTGTTTTCTGCCATGCGAACGGTACCTTGGTATATCCGATTAAAGGCCAGTACGTACGCTTCGAAGCCGAAGTTGGTATCGACGATACTTCTTCCGGCGGCAGCGTATATTTCCAGGCGTTGAATGTGGTTCCGAAATTCGTAGGCGACGAACTGATTGCCAAGTATCCGGAACAGATTGGCATGCTGGGCGCGATGATGGACGGATTGGATACCTGGCTCATCACTCCGGATGCTTCTATTGAAAAACAAGCGGTAGACGCGATGGTCGGCCGGTTGAAAGACGGCTCTTATTATAAAAGTGTCGTTCAGCAGATCGCCAACGAAAAAGAGGTAAATACGCAGATTCGCAAGTACCTCGAATTGTTTGAACAACTTCAAGACGTTTATGCCCTTCAGGGCGACTTAGAATGGCTGAATGTAGAGGCTGTTAAGCTGGCTTTTGCCGATATGAAAAAACAGAAAGGTTTCGATGCGGCTAAGTATCAACCGATGTTGGACGAGTTAGTACAACTTCAGCAAAAAGGATTCGGCGGTATTTACAAAGGCGATAGCCAGGCTATTGCGGATGCCCGCAAGGCCTTGGCGAACAAGAAGGCTATTTTGTTAGGCAACCCGTTGCTGGATGCCGACAAGATTGTTGCCGTTCGTTATAAATTAGGTTCTACGGCCCGTCAGGCGATGGCTCCTTCGCTGGGTACCCAAGCGAATAACTGGAGTAACCAGGAATCGGCCCGCCGTAACGGTTTCGATGCCGAAATCGTAGAGCTCACCGGCCTGCGCGGCGATATGCAGATGAAGAGCATCTTCAAACCGTTGGTAAAAGATGCTTCCATTGCCGACCTGCGTTTGCACTGGGATGCCGACCGCGTGATGTTCACTACGTTGATGAGCGACAACGACAAGCGTTGGAACGTATTCGAAGTGAAACTCGACGGAACCGGTTGCAAGAAACTGGTCGAAAACGAAGAACCGGACTTGGAATTCTACGACGGTACTTACCTGCCGGACGGACGTATTATCGCCAATTCCAATATCGGTTACCAGGGTGTGCCCTGCGTAAGCGGCGACGACCCCGTAGGCAATATGGTTCTTTATACGCCGGATACGAAAAACCTGCGCCGTTTGACGTTCGACCAGGATGCCAACTGGAATCCGGTCGTGATGAACAACGGACGGGTGATGTACACCCGTTGGGAATATACCGACCTGACTCACTATTACTCCCGTATCGTGATGCATATGAATCCGGACGGAACGGAAAACAAGGCGTTGTACGGTAGCGGCTCCATGTTCCCGAATAGTACGTTCGATATTCAGCCGTTACCCGGACACGGTTCGGCTTTCGTGGGTATTATTTCCGGTCACCACGGTGTGGCCCGTTCGGGTCGTCTCATTATTTTCGACCCCACCAAGGGACGTAAGAATGTACAAGGCATGGTTCAGGAAATTCCCCACCGCAACCGTCCTATCCAGGAGTTGATCAAAGACGAGTTGGTAAACGGCGTATGGCCTCAATTCGTTAAACCTACTCCGCTGAGCGATAAATATTTCCTGGTAGCCGCCAAGTTAGACCCGCAATCGTTGTGGGGGCTTTACTTAGTCGACGTATATGATAACGTAACCTGTTTGATGCAGGCCGAAGGCGAAGGCTATATCAGCCCGATCCTGGTAAAGAAAGCGAAAACTCCTCCGGCCATTCCCGACCGGGTGAAACTGAACGAAAAAGAAGCTACGATCTTTATCCAGGATATTTACGAAGGCGAAGGCCTCCGCGGTATTCCCCGCGGAACGGTGAAAGAGCTTCGTTTACATGCGTACGAATATGCTTATGTGAAGACTCGTTCCGACCACAACTGGCACGGTATCCAAAGCGGTTGGGACATCAAGCGTTTGTTGGGTACGGTACCCGTGGAAGAAGACGGTTCGGTTATCTTCAAGGTGCCTGCCAATACGCCGATTTCTATTCAGCCGATCGATAAGGATGGCGTTGCCGTTCAGTGGATGCGTAGCTGGGTAACCGGCCAGCCGGGTGAAGTGGTATCGTGTATCGGTTGCCACGAAGACCAGAATCAGATACCTATTCCCAAGCGTGTAGCGGCTTCGCAGAAAGCGCCGTCACCCTTGAAGGCTCCCGAAGGCGGTGTGCGCTCGTTTACGTTCGACCTCGAAGTTCAGCCTATTCTCGACCGTGCCTGTATCGCTTGTCACAACGGCGAAGGCAAGGCATTCGACTTGCGGGGCGGCAAGAAAGACAAGTTGGGTTACGGTACTTCTTATCTGAACATTCATCCCTATGTACACCGTCAGGGCGGCGAGGGCGATATGGTTGTTCTTCAACCGTACGAATATCACCCCAACACCAGCGAACTGGTTCGTATCCTGAAAAAAGGGCACCACAACGTGAAGTTGACGGATGCGGAATGGCTGAAACTGTATAACTGGATCGACTATAACGCGCCGGATAAAGGTTACTTCGATGCAAACGTGTTGGGTAAAGAAATTATCCCTTACCAGGGATTCGACCAGATACAGCGTCGTAAAGAACTTACCGACAAATATGCGAACGGTATGGGCGTAGACTGGAAGAAAGAAATCGCCGACTATGCAGCCTATCTGAAGGAGCAAGGTCCGATTACTCCGGTTATGCCTGAAAAAGCGGCTCCCGTCAAGGTGAAAAATGTAAAAGCGAAAGGCTGGCCGTTCGACAAAGCGGCTATCAAAGCTATGCTTGCCAAGGAAACGAGCAACCGCAAAGAAGTGGAAATCGCTCCGGGCGTGAAAATCAACTTCGTTCGGATTCCCGCAGGCGAATTCGTAATGGGTAGCTACAACGGCGAATCCGATGCCTATCCTACAGCGAAAGTGAAAATCGACAAACCGTTCTGGATGGGTGAGATGGAAGTAACCAACCAGCAGTTTAACGTGATTTTCCCGGAACACGACAGCCGTTTCGTTGACCAGTTGTGGAAAGACCACGTACATCAGGGTTATCCGGCCAACGAGCCGAATCAACCGGTGATTCGCGTAAGTTACAACGATGCGATGGATTATTGCAAGCAACTGAGCGAAAAGACCGGCCTCGACATTACGCTTCCTACCGAAGCGCAGTGGGAATGGGCTTGCCGCGCCGGTAGCGACAGTGATTTCTGGTACGGCGACATGAATACCGATTTCGGTAAATACGAAAACCTGGCCGACAAAACCACGTTACTGTTTGCCGTAAGCGGTATCGACCCGAAACCGATGTCGCCGAATTCTTACTGGTACAAGTATTATACTTACCTGCCGAAGGAAGAAGGGGTAGACGACGGTCAGTTGGTACAAACAGGCGAAAAGGTGTACGAAGCCAACCCGTTCGGTTTGTATAACATGCACGGGAATGTTTCGGAATGGACCCGTTCGGATTATGTGTCTTATCCGTATAACGAAAAGACCAAAGAAACTTCCGACCATAAAGTGGTTCGCGGCGGTTCTTATTTCGAACGTCCGAAGTTTTCTACCTCTTATGCACGTAAGGCTTACTATCCGTACCAGCGTGTATTTAACGTAGGTTTCCGTGTAATCATCGAAGACTAATCTCTAAGATATGTCGCGAATATAGATAAAATCGATTAAGCGTCCTCCGGTAAAGCCGGAGGCGCTTAATCGAAAATCTTTATCTTTGGCGGCATAACTTAATGAAACGACAAATGAAAGCAACCCTCGAAAGAATCCTCTCCTCCTTTGTAACGACCCTCGTTTTGTTACTCCTGTACGGTTTCGGCCTGGCAGTCGCCACTTTTATTGAAAAGTATCACGGTACGGCTGCAGCCAAGGCAATGATTTATTATTCCCCGTTATTCTTTTTGTTGCAATTTCTTTTAGTCGTTAATTTCGTTTGGATTGCAGTTAGGCACCGGTACTGTAAGCAGCGCCGCTGGGGCTTGATGCTTGTTCACACTTCTTTTATCGTAATCCTGCTGGGCGCTCTTACATCCTTTCTGTCCGGCGAAGAAGGAATCCTTCATATCCGCGAAGGAGAAGCTACCGATCAGATAGCTGTCCGCCAGGGCGATCTGACCACTTTCCATACCTTGCCTTTTACCGTGGAATTGGTAAAATTTACATTGACCCGTTATCCCGGCTCCGCCAGCCCCTCATCGTACGAGAGCGAATTGCTGATACATGCAGACGGGGTAACACGCCGCGAACGGGTGTTTATGAATAATGTATTAGACGAAAAAGGGTACCGTTTGTTCCAGGCTTCGTACGACCCGGACGAGAAGGGTACCGTATTATCCGTCAACCGCGATGTGGCGGGACGCAATATAACCTATGCGGGTTACCTGCTGCTGGTAATCGGCCTTATTTTATCGTTGGTCGGGAAAAACTCCCGCTTTATGACGCTGAGCCGTCGCTTAAAAGAAATTCGCACGGTGGCGACATCGGCAATCGTGTTTATCGTTTTCCTGTTTTTCTCTTTATCGGTACAAGCGAAAGAAGAAACGCCTTCCATGCTCGGTGCCGTACAGAAATATGCCGTCTCTCCGGAACATGCGGCTAAGTTCGGCGCCTTGCCCATCCAGTCGCGGAGCGGCCGTATGATGCCCGTTAACACCTTTTCGTCCGAGATTTTGCGTAAGTTGCATAAATCGGATAAAATCGGCGATATGAACTCCGACCAGTTCCTGCTGAGTCTGTTGTCGATGCCGGATATGTGGATGCGCATTCCTTTTATCGCCTTGTCGAATAAGGAACTGGCCATTTATTTCGATCTTACCGACGGAGCGTGTGCCTATCTGCAGGTGTTCGACGGCAACGGCGATTATAAGCTGCAACAGAAGTTAGAAGAAGCGTACAACAAGATGCCAGCCGAACGCAGCCGTTTCGATAAAGACCTGATGAAACTGGATGAGCAAATCAATATCTTCCATCAGTTAATCAATTACCAACTGTTGAACCTGTTCCCGAAAGAAGACGACCCCAATCATACCTGGTATGCTCCCGGCGACGACTTATCGGCTTTTGCAGGAAAAGACTCTCTGTTCGTTTCGCGTATTATGGACTGGTATGTGGCCGAGGTGCAGGATGCATTACAAAGCGGCGACTGGTCGAAAGCCGATGAAGTAGTGGGTATGATCGGTACTTATCAGCGGGCAAAGAATAAATCGCTCGCTATTTCCCCCAAAAAAATAGAAGCGGAGCTGAAGTATAATAAGATGGATATTTTCCGCTACTGTAAGATAGGCTACCTGGTTTTAGGCGGTCTGATGCTTATCCTTTCTTTTGTTTTATTATTCAAACAGCCCAACTGGATGAAGGCCGGTGTCTGGATAGCGGGAATAGGCGTGCTGGCCGTATTCTTTTATCATACGTTCGGGATGGGTATGCGTTGGTACATCGCCGGCTATGCGCCGTGGAGCAATTCGTACGAAACGATGGTATACGTAGGGTGGGCAACCGTATTCGCCGGTCTGCTGTTCGTTAAACGCAGTACGGTAACCTTTGCGCTCGCCACCTTGTTCGGCGGCATTATCCTGTTTGTTTCCGGCCTTAACTGGATGGACCCGCAAATCAACCCGCTGGTTCCCGTTTTGAAGTCGCCGTGGCTCATGTTCCATGTGGCGGTAATCGTCGCCGCCTACGGCTTCTTCGGCATCAGTTGCCTTATCGGACTCACCAACCTGGTGATGACCGCTATCGCCGGAAGGAAAAATACGGACTTACTCGAGGCCCGCATAAAAG
>DBGBSM010000091.1:0-3209 GCA_048468815.1 Parabacteroides sp. | reverse complement strand
TATCATACCGGATTGAAAAACGCCTGCACGTTCGATGTGCAGGGAGCCTGCGCCGGATTTCTGTATGCGCTCGAAACGGGCGCCAATTACATACGCTCGGGACGATATAAGAAAGTGATTGTCGTGGCCGGCGATAAAATGACTTCGATTACCAATTACCAAGACCGTACCACCTGCCCGTTATTCGGGGATGCCTGCGGTGCGGTGATGCTGGAGCCTACTACCGAAAAGCTGGGCGTACTGGATACTTTCCTGCGTACCGACGGAGTGGGATTCCCCAACCTGCACATGGCGGCCGGCGGTTCGGCTAATCCGGCTTCGCACGAAACGGTGGATAACCGGCAGCATTTCGTTTACCAGGAAGGTCGCGTGGTATTTAAATATGCGGTGTCGTATATGGCCGATGCGGCCGCTGCGATTATGGAACGGAACAACCTCTCGAAAGACGACGTGGCCTGGTTCATCCCCCACCAGGCCAACTGGCGTATTATCGACGCCGTAGCGCGCCGGCTCGAAGTGCCGATGGACCGGGTAATCGTAAACATCGAACGGTACGGAAATACGAGCGCCGGCACGATTCCCATCTGTTTGTGGGAATGGGAAAAGAAACTGAAGAAGGGCGACAACCTGATTCTGGCGGCTTTCGGCGCCGGTTTTACCTGGGGCGCCCTGTATTTAAAGTGGGGTTACGATGGAGAAAAAGCATAAGTCGGGGTTCGTCAATATCGTAGGGAACCCGAATGTGGGCAAGTCTACGCTGATGAACTTGCTGGTAGGCGAGCGGATTTCGATTATCACTTCGAAGGCGCAGACTACGCGCCACCGCATTATGGGTATTGTCAATACCGACGATATGCAGATCGTATATTCCGATACGCCCGGCGTACTGCGGCCGAACTACAAGTTGCAGGAATCGATGCTTAATTTCTCCGAGTCGGCTCTGGGCGATGCCGACGTATTGGTATATGTTACCGACGTGATCGAAACGATCGACAAAAACGGCGAGTTCCTGCAAAAAGTGCAGAAAGCCGCTTGTCCGGTATTGTTGCTGATTAATAAAATCGACCTCACCGACCAGAAAACGCTGGAGGAAATCGTGGCCCGGTGGCAGGAGATGCTGCCGGCAGCGGAAATCATTCCGATCTCGGCGCTTTCGAAATTCAATATCGACTATGTGAAGTCGAGAATCGAGTCGCTCATTCCCGACTCGCCTCCTTACTTCGAGAAAGATGCCTTGACCGACCGGCCTGCACGTTTTTTCGTTACGGAGATTATCCGGGAGAAGATTTTATTGTATTACCAGAAGGAAATTCCGTACGCCGTAGAGGTGGCGGTAGAGCTGTTCAAGGAGGAAAAAGACCTGATTCATATCAAGGCGCTGATTATCGTGGAACGCGATACGCAAAAGGGTATCGTGATCGGGCACGGCGGCCAGGCATTGAAAAAGGTGGGTGCGATGGCCCGGAAGGATATCGAGCGCTTTTTCGGTAAGAAAGTTTTCCTGGAGCTATTCGTGAAAGTGGAAAAAGACTGGCGTAACCGCGATAATTTGTTAAAAAGTTTCGGATACCGGCTGGATTGAGAACCCTTTTTCGACGATTGATTGTTTAACAACCGGAAGGAAAAAGATTAAAGAGAGTTATGGGAAATATTGTTGCAATAGTGGGACGGCCGAACGTAGGGAAATCTACCTTGTTCAACAGGCTCACGCAAAGCCGCCGGGCTATCGTAAACGAAGAGGCCGGAACTACCCGCGACCGCCAGTACGGCAAGTCGGAGTGGGGTAATAAAGAGTTTTCGGTAATCGATACCGGGGGCTGGGTGCTTAATTCGGACGACGTATTCGAAGAGGAAATCAACAAGCAGGTGCAAATCGCCATGGAGGAAGCGGATGTGATTTTGTTCGTAACCGATGTGGTGAATGGCCTCACCGACCTGGACGAGCAGGTGGCGGGCATCTTGCGCCGTTCGTCTAAACCGGTGCTGGTGGTGGCGAACAAGGCGGATAATTTCGATATGCATTACGCGGCGGCCGAGTTTTATAAGCTCGGATTGGGCGATCCGTATTGCATTTCGGCTATCAACGGTTCGGGTACGGGCGACTTGCTCGACGAAATTGTGGCCAAGCTGGGCGACGACAAACCGGAGGAAACGGACGAGGAGCTGCCGCATATTGCGATCGTGGGGCGCCCGAATGCGGGAAAATCGTCGCTGATTAATGCATTTATCGGGGAAGACCGGAATATCGTAACGGATATAGCGGGCACTACGCGCGATTCGATTTATACGAAGTACGATAAGTTCGGATTGAACTTTTACCTGGTGGATACGGCGGGTATCCGCAAGAAGGGGAAGGTGAACGAAGACCTGGAGTATTATTCGGTGATTCGTTCGATCCGGGCGATAGAAAACTCGGATGTGTGCGTATTGATGCTGGATGCTACGCGCGGTATCGAGAGCCAGGACATGAATATCTTTTCGCTGATTCAGAAAAATAACAAGGGATTGGTGGTGTGTGTGAATAAGTGGGACTTGGTGGAGGATAAAACGCAGATTCGTATCAAAACGTTCGAGAATGCGATACGCGAGCGGATGGCTCCGTTTACCGATTTCCCGATTCTGTTTATTTCGGCCTTGACGAAGCAGCGTATTTTCAAGGTGCTGGAAATGGCGAAGATGGTATACAATAACCGTCAGCGCCGGGTGCCTACCAATAAACTGAACGAGGTGATGTTGCCGCTTATCGAGGCGTATCCGCCGCCTGCGTGGAAGGGAAAGTATATCAAAATCAAATATGTAACGCAGTTGCCGAATACACGGGTGCCTTCGTTCGTGTTTTTCGCTAATTTGCCGCAATGGGTGAAGGAGCCTTACAAGCGTTTCCTGGAGAATAAAATCCGCGAGAACTGGGATTTTACGGGTACGCCGATTCATATTTTTATTCGGGAGAAATAACGCGGGGGCGGTTCTTTTGCTGAAAAGAACTTTTGAAGAAAAACCGGCTTTCTTGCGAAGGCTGGTTTTTTTTCACTTGCCGGTTTAGGCCGTTACCGCGGCGGGGTTCTTTCTCGCTCGCCGCGAGGGCGTCTGCCGACGGCGCCTACCGGCGGTCTTCATTTTTTCTCTTGACAGAAAAAACGAAGCAAAAAAGGTCAAGGGCTACGTCCGCTTCGCTACATCCCGGCTTTCGTTCGCTAAAAGCCCCGAAC
>DBGBSM010000090.1:0-4483 GCA_048468815.1 Parabacteroides sp. | reverse complement strand
TCTCTTTACCGGGCCGGTTTAGGCCGTTACCACGGCGGGTCTTCATTTTTTTCTCTTGAAAGAAAAAAACGAAGCAAAAAAAGTTCAAGGGCTAACGCTCGCTCGCTAAAAATGGCACTCCGCTCACTGAAGGCCCCGAACTCGCTCCTTACAGGAGCTCAAACAGCGTGGCCTTCCGGGCGTTCGCTCCGTACCATTTTCTTTACGCTCTCTCACTGAGGCCCGGGGTCCCATACGACGAGGCCGGTATCTTTCAGAGACCGGTAGGATGAGGCGTGCTTTTTCTTTTTGTTCTTCTTCTTGAAATCAATTTTTGTTATGTACTCAGGGCTTGACCCAAAAAACGAAGCAAAAAAGGTCAAGGGCTACGTCCGCTTCGCTACATCCCGGCTTTCGTTCGCTAAAAGCCCCGAACTCGCTTCGCTCAAACAGCGTCGCTTTTTTAACGCTCTCTTTCAGCCGGTCTGCTTAACGCTCATCGCCCGAGGCCCGCGGGCCTATACGAAAAGGCCGGTTTTATACAACTCGGTAGAAACCGGATAATTATTTTCCCAAAACAGCGTGGCCTTCCGGGCGTTCGCTACGTACCATTTTTTAACGCTCTCTCACTGAGGCCTCTGCGTTTTATACGAAGTGGCCGGTGCTTTTTAAGGTTGGGTAGGAGGAGGCTTGCCGTCTTTATTCTCTTTTATTCTTTTGTTTGAAATCAATTTTTTCATGTTTACTCAGGCTGTGCTGCTTAACGCTCATCGCCCGGGGTTCCATACGAGGTGGCCGGTGTTTTCTTGGTGTCAAGAAGGATGAATAACATGAGAGGTTTCGGGGCTCTCTACGAAGCAAACGAAAAAAGCAACTAACTCCCCGGGGAATTAGTTGCTTCTTTTATTTTAGTTGGCTGTTGTCTTTACCAAACCAAGCCGTCCGGGCGGATACGCCAGGTTTTACCGGAGGGCGCTTCGATGCTGATTTCGTAAGAGCCCGGTATGCCGGCTAACCGGAGTTTCGCCGCACTTTCGGGAGTCGTCAGTTCGTACGGTTTCAGTTCCTGCAAGTCGGCGGCATATTCGCCGAACCGGTTCTTAAACTCGTTCTGCCGGTAGTACAAATTCCGCAAAATCCATTTGCTTTCTTCGTCGGGGCTGGCAACGAAAGCATCTTCACCGCTTCCGGCCGCTTTATCCGAAAATTGTACGAATCCCCAGTATTCGGGCAAATGGATGTTAATCACCCCCGTCGGCGCCCATACCCAATTGTACTCGGCAATCTTATCCTCCCCTTTTTTCGGTACCTTTACATACTTCCCGTCTTTTACTTCCGTAGTCCATTCCACCCGCGAGAAGTTCACGCGGATTTGTTCTCCGGCCTCCGGCTTCTCTTTTCCCCGGATTACCTGGTAAAGCGAGTACCACGGAATAAACACTTCCACGCTCCAGGCCTTGTCGGTATCCTTCGGGTTATTCAGCGTACCGTCTACATGTACAGCCGCTTTCTTCCCCATGAACTCCCAGTTGTTCAATACCGTGCATCCAGCATCGCGGTACGGTTTCGACAGATACAAATCCCAGTCGGTACCCAGGGCGTTGATTTCGTATTCCAGGTAATTGTGCGTGTCGTTGGTGGGGTTTAGGAAAATCTCGAAATCGTTATCCTGGTAAATCACCGCATCGTGCTCCCGGATAGTGCCCCATACGTGCGGTTCTTCCATCAGGGCGGCAAAGTACATTCCTTTGTCGTCGTACGCCATCTTGGCCCGCGTCTGCATAAACGGAGCCGGCTGCTTGTCGCCTTCTATATCCGTAAAATCGGAAGTCCAGGGAATAGCGCCCCATTCCTTCTCCGTCAGTTTACCGTCTACCGTAATCGGCTCCGTCGCCCGGTAACAAATATAGGTGGGCGGGTTGAACGGATACCGCTCTTCGAACGTCATGTCGCGTAACTGCGGTTTCGAGGTGCATCCTGCTGCGGCAGCCAGCGCCGGCAGGATAAAAAGAAAAAATTGTTTTCTCATGTGCGTTTAATATAAAGGTTATTCTTCGTTTTCGTTATACCACGACGAATACATCAGGTAATTCCGGGCTATTTTCTGATTCATCTCCTTCGACTGTTCCGGGTCTACCTTCTTGACGAATTTGGCCGGTACGCCGGCGTAAATGCTTCCCGGCTCCACCTGCGTGTTGCTCAGTACCACCGAGCCGGCCGCCACAATCGCCCCTTCGCCTATCACGGCATGGTCGAGAATAACCGAGCCCATGCCCAGCAAGGCGCCGTCGCATACCTTAGCCCCGTGAATCACCACGTTGTGCCCTACCGATACGTGATTGCCTATTTCGATGGTCGATTTCTCGTACAACGTATGCAACACCGAGCCGTCCTGTATATTCGTGCCGTTGCCGATACGGATGGAATTGACGTCGCCCCGGATTACCGTGCCGAACCAGATACTGCAATCGTTCCCGATTACCACATCGCCGATGATGGCGGCGTTATCGGCCAGAAACGTGTTTTCGCCGATTTGCGGGGTGAAACCCCTTACTGATTTGATAATTGCCATAAAGTTATATTTCTGCTGTTTTTGCTTTGAGCCATTCTTTTTCTTCTTCGTCGAGGTACGGGCCGAGCGCGTCGTATACCGTTTGGTGGTACTTGTTCAGCCACGCATGCTCGCGTGCCGAGAGCATGGGAACGATAATCAGTTCGCGGTCTATCGGGCACAAGGTGAGCGTTTCGAAGCTGTAAAACCGGCCGAATTCCGTTTCGCTGTCTTCCCGCACCACAATCAGGTTTTCGGTACGGATACCGTATTCGCCGGTGCGGTACAACCCCGGCTCGTTCGAGATAACCATGCCCGGTTGCAGCGCCGTGGGGTTTTCTTCCATCCGGATGCTTTGCGGCCCTTCGTGTACATTCAGAAAATGACCGATGCCGTGTCCCGTGCCGTGCAGGTAATTCAGTCCGCAATCCCACATCGCCTTACGCGCCAATATATCCAGTTGCGACCCGCGGGTGCCTTGCGGAAACTTGCATTTGGCCAGGCTGATGTGCCCTTTCAGTACCCGGGTAAAATCTTTTTTCTGCGCTTCCGTCGGGTTACCCAATGTCCAGGTGCGGGTAATATCGGTGGTTCCGTCGAAATATTGAGCGCCCGAGTCTATCAGCAGCAAGCCGTCGTTGCCCAGTACGGCGTCGCTTTCCGGCGTAGCGCTGTAATGTACGATAGCCCCGTGTTCGCGGTAGCCGCAAATGGTGCCGAAGCTGTCGGTTACATACAAATCCTGTTCGCTCCGGAAAGCCGTCAGTTTTTCCGCCGCACTCAATTCCGTTACCTTTTCGCCCGCCGCTAACGCTTTTTCGAGCCAGATATAGAAACGCACCATCGCTACGCCGTCTTTTACCATCGCGTTGCGGAAGCCTTTGAGTTCCGTTTCGTTTTTAACCGCTTTCAGAAGCGCTACCGGCGAATCGGTTTCTATCCGCAGGCACGAGGCCGGGATAGCATCGTATAAAGCGGCGTTCGTCTTTTTCGGGTCGACCAGGATAGCCGTATCCGGTTTCAGTTGCGCCAGGTAGGCGGTTATCTTGGCATAATCCGCCAGGATAATTCCTTCCTTCTTCAATAGCTCCGCCGCTTCGGTCGTGATTTTCTGCGGCTGCACGAACAAAACCGATTCGTCTTCCGATATAAAAGCATAGCTTACCGCCACCGGATTGTAGCTTACGTCGTTTCCCCGGATGTTAAATGCCCAGGCGATTTCGTCGAGTGCACACAACACCGTGCAGTCGGCACCCGCTTCCCGCAGCTTATTATTGATACGCATCAGCTTTTCGTGTGCGGGCATGCCGCTGTACGTTTCCGGTAAAACGAAGAACGGCTCCGAAGGGAGAGCCGGCCGGTCTTTCCACAAATCCGCAATCAGGTCTTTGTCCGTGTCGAGGCGGAGGCCTTTTTTCTTTAACACAGCGGCCAGCGAGCGGGCGTCGGCGGCACTGTACGTTTCGCCGCTCAGCGCTACCGTTTGTCCTTCTTCCAGCTCATGCAGCAGAAACTGCTGGAACGTGGGGGTGTCCGGCAAACCGCTTTTGTATAGCTCGATGCCCGAGCCTTCCAACTGGGCGGCCGCTTGCAGAAAATAACGCGAGTCGGTCCATAATCCGGCTTTCCCGGCCGTTACCACTACCGTGCCGGCCGAACCGGTAAAGCCGGAAATCCATTCGCGCGCTTTCCAGCAATCGGCCGGATATTCGCTCAGGTGAGGGTCGGAACCGGGGATGATATAGGCCGCTATTCCGGCCTGCTTCATGGCATCGCGCAACAAGGCGATTCGTTCGATACTGTCGTTTTTCATGCGATTCTACGTTTAGATGGTTTTGTTTGAAACAAAGATACGGAAAAGTTTGTGAAAGTTTTAGTTTTCATTTTCTCTGTTTATTCCGGATGTTCGGTGTACTTTTTTAATATGTAATCCGGTTATACAATATATATAGC